>CBDURI010000252.1:0-4476 GCA_965369435.1 uncultured bacterium | reverse complement strand
GACCCTGGCGACCGGCTGCTCCGACCGGGACCCCGCTGGCCTGGACGCAGGCGTCGATGCCGACAGCGGCCGCAGGGACGGCCAGCCGGCGCAGGACGTCGGCTACATCCCCGACCTGATGGCGCTGCCCGACGGCTTCGGCCCCCTGGCGCCCTGCAGCGCGCCAGGCAAGCCCTGCAAGGCCAACGACCCCTGCGCCATCAACCCCATCTGCGGCGCCGACAAGCTGTGCCACCCCCTGGGCATCCAGAACTGCGACGACGGGCTGGCCTGCACCGTGGACCACTGCATGGGGCTGGGAATGTGCGAGAGCCTGCCCGCGGACGGCACCAGCGCCCTGCTGGACCGGCGCCTCACCCGCGACCGAGAGAACGGACACCTCCCTAGGCTCGGACGCTCTCCAAGACTGGTCCGCCGCTGCTCGCCTGAACCGGTCCACTTCGAGAACGTGATTTGTCCCGCGGGGAGATCGCACGGGCACCGAGGATTGACGGTGTCTGCGACCGTCTCAGCTCTGAGGCTCGCGTAGGGGCGGCCCATCGATCTTGATGGTGTGGCAGTGGTGCCGGAGCCTGCTGAGGAGCGCCTCCACGAGCTTGGCGTTGCCGAAGAAGTCGTGCCATTCGGCGTACTCGAGATTTGTGGTGATGATCGTCGGCCGGCGTCGGTAGCGTTCGTGCATCAGCTTGAAGAATGTGTTCGTCTGCTCGGGCTTGAGATTCAAGTACCCCATTTCATCGATGACGAGGACGTCGATGCGCGCGAGGCGATTGAGGAGCCTGCGTGTCGAACGGTCGGCGAGCGAAGCGTACATCTCATCAAAGAGGTCCTGGGCTGAAACGAACATGCCACGGTAGCCGTCCTGCATCGCCTTGAGCAGTAGGCCGGAGGCAAGGCCGGTTTTTCCAACGGCTGTCGGACCGATGAACACAACATTCTCTGCCTTCGGGATGAAGTCGAGCTCGGCGAGTGTTCGGATCTGTCGCTGCGAAACGCCAGGCTGCTTCTTGAAAGGGAACGACTCAAGCGTCCATTCCTCTGGGAGCTTTGCTCTCCTGATGCGCGCCGCAAGAGCCGATTCCTGCCGATGATTCCATTCGGCGCGCATGAGACGCGCGAAGAGTCGGCTGAAGGGCTCACCGGACTTCTCGCTCTTGGCGAGCTCCTTGTCGTAGACCTCGGCGACCTTCCTGAGCTTGAGGCATGCCAACAGCTGCGCCAGGTTATCCTTCATCGTCATCATCCTCATTGGTGACGTGCGGTTCGTAGTTCAGCTCGGGCAGCAAGAAATAGTCGCGGCCAATGCGGCGCAGGATCATGCGTTCGATCCGGTCGAGGTCGTAGAGACCGAACTGCTCGGCCTCACGAATGGCGTCGAGCAGCGGCTGGCGTGGATACTCACGCACCATGCGGAGGAGCCGCTGCATTACGCGTACACCGCGACCGTGGGCTTGCTGTGCAAGCGCTGCAACGTACGTAGCAATCGAAGGCTCAACGAGGAGCAGTTCCAACTGCTGAGGTGGCGGGCCCTTCTTGGCCCGCCCCTCGCCGCGCGGCGGCCGATGTTTCGGCTCAGTCACTCGAACGTCAGCAGGGTCAACGATACGTCGGTGCGAGGCGACCCTGCGCGGCCCGTCGAAGACGTCGATGCGGTCCTTGCTCTCGCGCACCTCCATCTGGCGGCCGATGAGTTGGTAAGGAACAGAGTAGCGATTGCGGCGCACGCTCACGTAGCCCTCGGCGTCAATGATGCGGTGATGGAGAACGTAGACCTCGGGCACGAAGTCCGGCAGCTTCTTCATGGCGAGGCTCTCGGTGGCGAACAGTTCGCGCCGGGAGGCTCGGAGCTTCGGGCTATACTTGGCGTTGACATCGTCGCACCACGTGTACGCCTGAGCGTTGCCGTCGTCCCAATCACCGAACTTGCGCCCGGCGAAGAAGTTGTTCTGGACGAACTGGAAGTGCCCCTCGACACGGGCCGATCGGTTGGCGTCGCCGACCTCGTGGGCGGCGAAACTGAAGTTGAAGCGTTCCCCAAAACTGACCATCTCGGGAACGGGGACCATGTCTTTGCCGGTGCCCTTGAGGCGGATGACACTGGTGTTGTCGACCATGCAGCTGTTGCAGGCGCCGCCGAAGTAGACCAAAGCATCGGCAAGGAAGAGCTTGCACTCGAAGCGGGTGAAGCAGGGATAGAGCTGGATAAAGATCATCCGCGAGTAACACAGGACGAGCGATGCAATCTGCACGGGACGTTTCTTGCCGCCAATATCGAACGGATACGGCGACGTGTCGTGCTGCATCTCCTGGCCAGGCACGAAGTCGTAGCGTCCAGCCGGAGCCTTGGGAGCGCGCCCGATCTCATGGCGACGGCAGAAACCGGTGAGCGCCTGGTAGGACAGTTTGGCACCATCCTTATTGAGTTCCTCGTGGACTCGTACGAGGTTGCCGCGGCAATAAGAATAGAGCTCGAGGATCTGGTCGCGGTAGGGCTCAGCCTTCTCGGGGCGCAGGGTTTTCGGAGGCTTGGCGGCACCGCTTTCAATGACCGTCCGAACAGCGCCACGCGAAATCCCGAGCGCGCGGGCGATGCGACGCGTGCCGAAGCCGTTCTTCGCCAGCTCGAGAATTGCAGTACGCTGGCTCTCATCGATCACTGGCCGACTCCTGCGACGGTCGTTGCGGCTCAATACGGTTCAATGAACCACCGAATGCATCCGGCGACTCGGTTGTTGCGGCGAAGAGATCTGCCGCCGACCGGAAGAGCGCATCGCACTCACAGCGAGCCTGCCGCGCGATGCGCTTGGCTTCTTGCGCCTCGGTCGGCAGCAGGTGGCCGAGAAGCCCCTGGACGAGCTTGGTGCGCGCGCGACGGCTGGCGCCAACGAGTATGCCGAAGTCATTGAGGAGCTGACGGCCCGGTGTCTGCTCCGGTGTCTTGTCGTTCCGTGCCTGTTCGCGAGCCTTCAGCACCAGGGAGGGCTGCGTGACGACGAACTCGCGAGTGGCCTTGTTGCCGGAAACCCACGTGGCGTAGAGCGCCTCGACATCGCGCGTGCTCGGGCGCATCGATCCGATCGCCGCGATGAGGCGTACGCAGTCGGCGCGTTTGGCGCGCGCCATAGGAACCAAGTACTTCATGGCCGCGTGCGCTGACAGGTCACCGCGCTGCACGTGCTCCTGCACCTCCCGCGGCACAGCGCGTACGAGGGCAAGGCGACGACTGACCCAGCTCTGGCTCTTGTCGAAGCGGCAGGCGAGTTGTTCGCCGGAGAGCGCAAACCGCTCGCTGAGTTCCTCAAGCAGCCACCCTTGCTCCAGGGCGCCATCAGACTCCGTCGTGCGCATCAAGCGCTCGAGCAGCACCGCGTCGACCTCAGCAAGATCCCACACGGTGGCACGCACGGTGTCGTGCCGCAGCTTCTTGAGTGCCCGCACGCGCTTGTAGCCGTCGAGGAGCACGTAGCTGAAAGCTTGGTCGGTGCCGCCAACTACGACGACCGGCAACTGCTGCCCCTTCTCGGCGAGCGAGGCGACGAGCTGGCGCTCCTTGTTGGCGTTGCGCCGGCGCAGCTTCTCGTAGCGCAGCTCGAGTTGATGAAGTTCCAAATCCACGACCCATCCGTAGCGCAGTCTGGAGTTCTCCAAAATCCGGTTACGTGACAGGCCAAGAATTCTGTCCCAGATAACAGCGGCCCAGCCCCGTCTGACGCGGGTTTGCGCGTTCAAGGTGGTGCGTGACAGTCGCCGATTCTTGTCCCAGTTTGTCCCAGCTTTTGACCCGCTCGGCCAAGCAGGTGGCCGATGCGCCGCTCGAACCTGGCGCGTGACAGCTCCATCTGCCTGTCCCAGTTTTTGACGATTTCGCCTTTTAAAACGGCATCCTGCTGAGACAAGGTGGCACGTGACACCTGAGGATTTTTGACCCCCTCATCAACCTGTTCGCGTCGACGTTCGCGAAAATCGGATTGGCGTTGACGTTCGTCAGCGCGATAACCCTCGAGGTCACGCTTGCGTCGCCGTTTGGACAGCTTTCGCTGGCGTTTCTCTCGGCACCGTCGCGAGCAGGTTTTTTGGGAGCGTTCTGCGGTCCTTGATGGCTCGAACCATCGACGACACTCACTACATCTCTTGCGGGCGCGCTTCTTTGTCGTCCTCATCCCACCAGTGTCGGGAGGTTTCCGCTCTGGGTTCAGAAACTGGCTACCGGTGAGATCGAGACCCTGGCGTCAAGTGGGTGGACTACTTCTCGAGAGCAGGGGTGGGTCTTGTCTGGAGAGCGCTCCAGAGACGTCTCGCCATAGGTCCAGCACGTCTGCTCAAAGGTCTCAAAACGCTGCTCGTGACAGCACCGCACCACCATCCCATCCCCCCGCTGCAGATCCACCCGGCTCCACTTGTCCTTCTCGGTTACCCTGACCCCAACCTCACCAACCTCCACCCGATTTCGGATTGCTACTTTCTGTTCCTCGTTCC
>CBDURI010000251.1:0-4490 GCA_965369435.1 uncultured bacterium | reverse complement strand
GACGGCGACAACGAGGTCGATGAAGATTGGCCCGAGCTTGGTGAGCCCTGCGGTGGGCGTGCAGGCGTCGGCGAGTGCGTCGAAGGCGAGTACGTCTGTACCGAAGATGGGACGGGCGTCGTGTGTGAGGGCGCGGTGGGGCCAAGTGCCGAAATTTGCGATGGCAGGGACAACGACTGCGATGGCACGAAGGACAACGGTCCCGAGGAAGCATGCGACGGCGTGGACAACGACTGCGATGGCTTGGTCGACGAGGGGGTGCTGTCGATCAAGGAAGAGGTCTTCAGCGACCACGCGACTGTCACGGCGGTGGACGGCGGGTTCGTCGTCACCCGAATCATTGCCGACCAATTGCGGCTGGAAACCTACGACACCAAAGGCAACCGGACCGGCCATCACGATGACATCGGGGGTCCGAGCCGAACGACGTTCCTCGAGTCGGACGGCGCTGGCCAGCGCGTGCTGATCGCGTTCGGTCAATACTCGTTTCGGGTGGTCGACGCTTACGTGGACTCGAGCTTGGTGCCGATCATTCTCGACACGCAGTCTCTGCACGAGGATTGGAAGCAGGGGACAACGTTGGGCGTTTACGATCCCCCTTACCATCCGCGCGTGCTCGCTGCCCCGTCACGCTTCCTCGGCTATCAGGACGTGATCACGTTTGCCTTGAACCCGTTTGCCAACGACGATCTGTTGGGCTTGGCGCGAGCCCCGACGGTCGCGATGGAGATCCCGCTCTACTCGGTGTTTGACGCGGCCAGTGTGTTCCTGGTGTGGGAACAAAGTGACAACCTGCGCGCCGGGCTGTTGGCGGACGACGGTTCGCTCGTGCTGGACATCGATGTGGCGCGCGGGAAGACGCCAGGCATTGCCGTCGGAGAGGACGGGCCGGCGGTCGTCTACGTTCAAGACCGAAAGCTCCGCCTGACCGAGCTCGGCGGAGTGACCTTGCAGTGTATCGAGGGGCGCTTCTGCAATGAGTGGATAGAAGTCGAGGCACCGGGGGAAGGTCCAGTCGGCCCGACGGCGCTCGCATTCGACGAGGCGACCGACACCTGGTTCGTCGTGGCAGGGACCCAGCTCGCCGTCGTCGGACGAGGCGAAGATGGCGCAATCGTCAAACAGGCCGAGGTGCTCGACGCCATCGATAATGCCCCCAATCGCGTCGACGTGGCGGTCAGCGGCGGGACTGCGGCCATCGTGCAAGCCGCGGCAGATGGCGAGTCCGCCCTAACCTTCCTGGGGTGCTTCTAGGCAACAACATGCGGCGGCTCCTTTGCGCGTTTGCTGCAGTGGTTGCTGCGTTCACTGCCGCTCCGGCGTACGCGCAGGACCACGAGGAGAGGCCTTCGTCCGAGGCGCTCCGTTGGTTGGTGGTGCCTGCGCTCGATGAGGCTTCTGAAGCGGCCGATGGAGACGTCGGCATCGAGGCGCTTCACACTTTTGCGGAGGCGTTGCGCCAGGAGCTCGTGGTTCGTGGCGAGTCGGTGTGGCGTGCGGACCGGGCGTCGGAGCGCTTTGAAGTGCTAGGGTCGGCGCCGGCTCCCCGGATCAGCCAGAGCGACATCGACCTGTGGGTCGAGCACTCCCGCGCGGCGGTTCGGTACTTGGCGCGCGCGGATTACAAGGCAGCGCGGCGTGAGCTCAAAGCCGCCCAGCGATTGGCCGACCGGGCGGCGGCCGAGCTCAATCGCGAGGCGGCGCGAGCGCAACAGGTGCTCGACACGTGCCTGTTCATGGTGCGCGCTTATGTAGAGACGAAGAACGGCGCGGACGCGCGTCGCCAGGCGCGTGAATGCCGGCGGTTGGTGCCAAGGGTCGAGCCCAGTGCGTTCCGGCATACACCCGAGGTTCGGGACCTTCTCGCGGAGGTGGACGCGCAGATGGCCTCGGAGGCCCCGGGCACGTTGGAGGTGCAGAGCAAGCCGTCCGATTGCCTGGTGCGCATCAACGGCGTCCAGTTTGGGCGCACGCCGCTATCAGGCATCGAACTGCCCGTTGGGGCATACCGGATGCAAGTCGAATGCGAAGCGGCGCATCGGGGGCGTATCCACCGGGTGAGCATCGTTAGCGGAAAGAACGTGTTCGCGTTTGACGGGTCGCTCGAGCGCGCGGTGCGCACGCGTCCGGTGCTTCACCTCGAGTACGACGCGGCGGCGGCCTGGGTCGAGCGTATGGATCATGCAAGCCAGGTCGCGGTGATTCTGGGTGGAGCCAATGTGATGGTGGTGAGCGGTCCGAGCTCGAGGGTGATGCGCATCGACCTGAACGCCGACGGGTACGAGCCGGCCTCGGCATGGCTCGCCGTGCGTTATGGCGTGCCCGGGTCGGAGGACGTGCGGCGGGCAGTCGACGCGCTGTTCGAGGGACGTTCGGTCGATTTCAGCGGGCCACACCCGATCGCGCGAGCGAGCTGGCGGGCCGATCTCGCATCCATCGCGGCGATGGGCGCGGCGACCACAGTGGCAACGGAACCCGCCCCTGAGCCCAAGCGCGGGGTGCCGCGTCCCCGCAACCAGCGCATCGCCGGCTGGTCGCTCTTTGGTGTGGGCGTCGCGAGCATCGGGGCGAGCATCGGGCTCCACGTCTGGCGCGGCGAGCTCGGTGACCGATTCATCGAAGCACCGGCCGATCTAAGCGCCGCGCAGCAATGGAACGACGTGCGCATCGGCGTGTGGACGACAGCCGCGTTTGGTGGTGCGGCGACGAGCGCCGCGATGCCTTTGTTCTTGCCAGACTACGAACGGACGCCGTGGTGGGGGTGGACTGCGGGAGCCGTGGGGCTGGGGCTCGCGGGCTACGCGATTTACGAGGGCGTCACGATGACGGGTTGCGCGGAGCCGTACATCGCAGACCAGGCGGCAGTGCGTTCGTGTGTCGCGCGTGGGCAGGAGGCGGGGCGGTTGGCTTTGGCGTTGGCCGGGGCGGCGCCGCTGCTGACGATCCCGTTGGTTTATCTGTTTCGTCCGTTGCGCGCCGTGCCGTCGGTTTCCGTGACGGGCCAGGGCGCCGTGATACAGGTTCGCAAAGTGTTTTGATGCTTGCGCGGGGGGAAACGTTGACGTTGGTGCTGGCTTGGGTTGTCGTGATGGCGGCGGGGCCCGCGGCGGCGCAGGGGGCGGAGGCAGGGACAGTGGCAGAGCCAGCGGCAGTGTCAGAGCCAGCGGCAGTGTCAGAGCCAGGGACAGTGGCAGAGCCAGGGACAGTGGCAGCGTCAGTGGCGGAGCCGGTGAACGGCTGGGTGTTGGTGGGTCCGGTGCAAGGGAGTGAAGCGCTCCGGGTTCAGCATGGGGGGCGTGTTTTGGGCGCGGTGCGGCGGGCGCTGCAGGCGCGCGGGTATCAGGAAACGGCTTCGCAGGAGTTGCTGGGCCAAGCGATCGTGGCTTGTCAGACCCCGGAGTGTGTGGAGCAGACGCTCGACGCGGCAGGCGCGGCGTTTGCGATCGTGCCGGCGATTTGGTTGCGCGAGAGCGGAGGCGAGGAGCTCACCCTGACGCTCGTGCAGAGGTCGGGCCGGAGCCTCAATGCGAATGGCGCGGTTGGAGATGACCTTTCGGGTGCTGCGGGTGACTTGGTCGACAAGCTGCTGGAGCGGCAGGCCGCGGCACTGGCTGCGGACGCAGCCTCGACGGCGGCGTCGGTAGCAGTCCTGGCCCCAAGCGCCGCCGCGCCGTCGGAGCCCGCGCATCCTCATGCTTGGAAGGCGGGGCCGATCATTCTCATCGCGGGAGGGACGGCCGCAATCGTCTCGGTTGGAGTCGCAGCCGGGATCAGAAGTGACACCCAACAGCTCAACACCGCGGCAGTCGCCACCTGGTCAGCAATCGGTGCCGCAGCAATCGCCGGAGGCATCGCCTGGTGGGTCATCGGCGAGAAACGCCGCCGGGAACGGGCCGAGTCCACGGGCGCCCGAGCCCCCACCATCGCTTTCCGCCCAACTGGCATTGACTTGAGGCTCAGCTTTTGAATAAGGAAAGAGACATGAGGTGGGTCGCGTTCTTTCTTTTGTTCCTGACACTGGCGGCGGGTTGCGTCCTAGAGGACAAGCCGGTCGATCCTGGGATCGACGGGGGAATCGATGGCGGGATATGCGACCCGCCCTGCACGGACGGAACTCCGATCTGCAACGCCAACTCCCAGTGCGTCCAATGCACGGCCGAGGCGGACGGCGAGTGCACCGACCCAACGCCGGTATGCGAGGCAGGAGGCTTCGACTGCGTCGAGTGAAACACGAGCACAGAGTGCAACGACCCGGACGCGGCCCATTGCAGCACCGCGACGAACGAGTGCAAGGGTTGCGAAAGCGACACCGATTGCAACGGCATCCTCGGCCGCCGTCAGCAGATCCTTGAGCAGTACGGCGGCCTTCGGTATCTGGCTCTTCTCGAGTTCTCCGAGAGTGTCAGCTGCTTTGGTTACGTGTTCGGCAACACCGGGTTCTTCGATGCGGTTGAAGATCGCTGCCGGTTCAACCATACGCCCAATTCCCG
>CBDURI010000250.1:0-4549 GCA_965369435.1 uncultured bacterium | reverse complement strand
GCAGACGAAGGGGAAGAGTGATGAGCGAGAAAACCACCGCGTCGATGTACATGCCTTGGGTCGTCGAGACGACGCATCGCGGCGAACGGCAGTGGGACATCTTCAGCCGGCTGCTGAAGGATCGTATCGTTTTCCTCGGCACCGAGATCAACGACGACGTGGCCAACGCGATTATCGCGCAGATGCTTTTCTTGGAGAGCGACGACCCCGACAAAGAGATCACGCTGTACATCAACAGCCCCGGCGGCTCGATTACAGCAGGGCTCGCGATTTACGACACCATGCAGTACGTTCGATCACCCGTGTCGACCGTGTGCTTGGGTCAAGCGGCATCGATGGCGGCGTGGATTCTCGCTTCTGGCACGGCTGGATTGCGCAAGTGTCTGCCCAATAGCCGCATCATGATTCACCAACCGCTCGGTGGCATTCGCGGGCAGGCAACCGACATCGAAATCCATGCACGAGAGATTCTGAAACTTCGTGAACAAATGAACACGATCCTGTCCAAGCATACAGGTCAGACCGCGGAGCGTATTAAGGATGACACCGAGCGCGATCGCTATCTCTCCGCCGAACAGGCTAAAGAGTACGGGCTGATCGACGATGTCATTGCACCGAAGCGCGATATCTAAGACGCTAAAAAACGCCGGGCATCCGGGGCGCCGAGTCCTTGCCGTGTACGGGGCTGGACGCTAGACTCTCCGAAGCGGGTATATGGTGGATCGCAGGCGAGACGACGGACATGGCAACCTTCAATGTTCTTTCTGTGGAAAGTCACAGAAGGAAGTAAAAAAGCTCATCGCCGGGCCGACGGTCTACATCTGCGACGAGTGCATCGGGCTGTGTAACGACATCATCGCGGAGGAGGTCGAGCGCGAGGAGTCTCTCACGACGACGGCCCCGCTGCCGAAGCCCGCAGAGATCAAAAGCATCCTCGATGAGTACGTCATCGGACAGGAGCGCGCGAAGAAGGTCCTCTCCGTTGCGGTTCACAACCATTACAAGCGCATCGACTCGAAGGTCAACGCCGACGACGTCGAGTTGCAGAAGTCGAATATCCTTCTGCTCGGCCCCACCGGCTCCGGCAAGACGCTGCTGGCCCAGACGCTTGCGCGCATCCTCAACGTGCCCTTCGCCATCGCGGACGCCACGACGCTGACCGAGGCTGGTTATGTCGGCGAGGACGTCGAGAACATCATCGTCCAGCTTCTGCAAAACGCCGACCATGACGTCGAGCGGGCGCAACGCGGCATCGTTTACATCGACGAAATCGACAAGGTTGCGCGCAAAGGCGACAACCCGTCCATCACGCGTGACGTCAGCGGCGAAGGCGTGCAGCAGGCTCTGTTGAAAATCATCGAGGGCACGATTGCCAACGTGCCGCCGAAGGGTGGTCGCAAGCACCCGCAGCAAGACTTCCTGCAGATCGACACGGGGAACATCCTGTTCATCTGTGGCGGCGCCTTCGTCGGCCTCGACGAGGTCATCGAGCGGCGCATCGGCGAGCGGACGCTCGGCTTCGGCGCAGACATTCCGTCCCGTAAGGACAAGAAGATCGGCGAGCTGCTCGAGCGCATCGAGCCCGAGGATTTGCTTCGCGCTGGCCTGATTCCCGAGTTCATCGGCCGTTTGCCGGTCATTGCGACGTTGCACGAGCTCAATGAAGAGGCTCTCGTCGACATCCTGACCAAGCCGAAGAACGCGCTGGTCAAGCAGTACCAAAAGCTTTTCGAGATGGATGGTGTGAAGCTCAAGTTCTCTGCGGGCGCGCTGCGTGCAGTCGCCCGCGAGGCGCTGAAGCGGAACGCCGGCGCTCGAGGCCTCCGTGCCATCATGGAAAAGTCGATGCTCGACATCATGTACGAGGTGCCTTCCCAGTCAGACATCCGGGAGGTCGCCGTCAGCGAGGAAGTCATCATGTCGGGCGAGAAGCCGCTCATCGTCTACGAAAAGGAAGAGGAAAAGGCGGAACTCGCCTAGTGCGGCCTGCGCCACACGCTCCCGCCTGGTACGGCTCTGAGTAGACTGATGTTCTTTCACCGAAACGACAGCGACGAACAAGGCGCCGGCGACGGCACGCCCGGCGGCGAAAGTTTTCCTCTTCTTCCCCTGCGGGACATCATCGTGTTCCCGCACATGGTGGTGCCGCTCTTCGTAGGCCGCGAGAAATCGATCAACGCGCTCGAAGAGGCGATGAGCCAGCACAAGGAGATCTTGCTGGCGGCGCAGAAGAAAGCCAAGACGAACGACCCGACCTCGGATGACATCTTCGAGGTCGGAACCATCGGCACGATCATCCAGTTGCTCCGGCTTCCGGATGGGACGGTGAAGGTTCTCGTCGAGGGAAAGCGGCGCGCACGCATCACGAGCTTCGTGCCGAACGAGGAGTTCTTCCTCTGCAATGTCGAGCCAATCGAAGAAGTCGACGCGGCCAGTGTCGAAATCGAAGCGTTGATTCGCTCGGTGCAATCGGCGTTCGACGTCTACGCCAAGCTCAACAAGCGCATCGCGCCTGAAATGTTGATGACCGTGCAGACCATCGACGACCCGTCGAAGCTCGCGGACACCGTCGTGGTGCACCTGACGAGCATCAAGCTCTCGGACCGCCAAGAGATTCTCGAGACGATCGACCCCGCGAAGCGTTTGGAGCGGCTGTTCCAACTGATGAACGCCGAAATCGAAATCCTTCAGGTCGAGATGAAGATCCGCTCCCGCGTCAAGAAGCAAATGGAGAAGACGCAGAAGGAGTACTACCTGAATGAGCAGATGCAGGCCATTCAGAACGAGCTCGGCGAGCGCGACGAGTTCAAGAGCGAAATCCAAGAGCTCGAGGCACAGCTCAAGCAGACAAAGCTCTCGAAGGAAGCGCACCTCAAAGCGCGCAAGGAGCTCAAGAAGCTCAAGATGATGCAGCCGATGAGCGCGGAGGCGACTGTCATCCGCAACTACATCGACTGGGTTTTGGCGCTGCCGTGGGGCGTCAAGACCGAAGAGAACTACGACATCGACGCCGCCGAGCAGATTCTCGAGGAGGATCACTACGGGCTCAAGAAGCCCAAGGAGCGGATTGTCGAGTACCTCGCCGTGCAAGCGCTCGTACGGAAGCTCAAAGGGCCGGTGCTTTGCCTGGTTGGCCCGCCCGGTGTCGGCAAGACCTCGCTTGCGAAGAGCATCGCCCGATGTACCGGCCGCGAGTTCGTGCGCTTGTCCCTGGGCGGCGTACGCGACGAAGCCGAGATTCGAGGCCACCGCCGCACGTACATCGGCGCCCTGCCCGGCCGGCTGATTCAATCGCTGCGCAAGGTCGGAGCCAATAACCCGGTGTTCTTGCTCGACGAAATCGACAAGATGTCGGCTGACTTCCGTGGCGACCCCGCCTCCGCGTTGCTCGAAGTGCTCGACCCGGAGCAGAACCACAGCTTCAACGACCACTTCCTCGACCTCGACTACGACCTGTCCGACGTGATGTTCATCACGACCGCGAATACGTTGGGGGGCATTCCGCTGCCGCTCCGGGACCGCATGGAGATCCTCGAAATCAGTGGCTACACCGAATTCGAGAAGCTCAACATCGCGACCCGCTATCTCGTGCCGCGACAGCGCGAGAACGCCGGCCTCAAGGACATCGACATCGCCATCAGCGAAAACGCGATTCGCCAGATCGTCCACTACTACACGATGGAAAGTGGCGTACGAAATCTAGAGCGCGAGATCGGCAGCGTCTGCCGGAAGATCGCGCGGCAGGTTCTCAAGGACGGCGAAGAGTCCAAGAAGAAGGCCTATCACGTCGAGGCAAAGGACGTCGCGCAGTATCTCGGTGTTCCGAAGTACCGGCCTGACAAGGCTAACGAGAAGGACCATGTGGGGCTCACCAACGGTCTTGCGGTCAACGCATTCGGCGGCTCGATCCTCGAATGCGAAGTCGCCGTGGTGCCGGGCAAGGGCAAGCTCAACATCACGGGCTTGCTCGAAAAGGGCATGCAGGAGTCCGCGCAGGCGGCGATGAGCTACATCCGCTCGCGCCAGAAGGTGCTCGGCCTCGAAAAGGACTTCCATTCGAAGTACGACGTGCACGTTCACTTCCCGAGCTTCGTGCCGAAGGACGGCCCGAGCGCCGGCATCACGATGGCCACGAGCATCGCGAGCGCCCTACTCAAGATTCCAGTCCACAAGAACGTCGCCATGACCGGCGAAATTACGCTTCGCGGTCGAATCATGCCGATCGGCGGCCTAAAGGAAAAGCTCCTGGCCGCGCATCGCGCCGAGATCGAGGTCGTGCTGGTCCCGAAGGAGAATCAGAAAGACCTCAAGGAGATCCCGCGGAGGGTACTCAACGCCCTGCGCGTCGTGTTGGTCGAGCACATGGACGAAGTCCTCCGGGAGGCCTTGGTCCTCAGCGACCCGGACGCCCTCTTCGGCGAACATCGAGTCCGTCCCGCGGAGTACCGAGACGGCGAGCTCATCACCCCCGATGCCCCTGACGCCGAAGACGTCCCCGAACCGACCGTAGATCCCCCCGGCGCCCGCCAATAAGGGACACTCTGCGGGT
>CBDURI010000249.1:0-4562 GCA_965369435.1 uncultured bacterium | reverse complement strand
GTCGGCAGCGACCCGGCCCTTTCCGCCTTCGCCTGGGTCAGAATGGGGATGTACCGCCAAGCGAAGCAGGCGAAGCCCAGAAACCACGCCATCGCCGACGCCGCCAGCAGTGGACGGGCCCCGGGTCCGATCGTCGCTGCCACTCGGCAGATCGCCGCAACCGTAATCAATACGTACGCGGCGGTCAGCACAGGATGACTCTCTAGCGCCCGACCCGTGTGGCCCAGTGCTGCTCGGCCTGCGATGGCGACGATCATCGTGGTGATGGCGCCGCTGGTGAGCGCATGGATGCCCGCGGTTTGGGGGAGCAGGCCGGCCGCTGCAGAGGCGAGAAGCAGGAACCCCAGAGGCAGCCACGAAAAAGCCACGTGCAGCACCCAGACGAGAGGCTCGCTGCCGGTGTGCATTCCCTGCCAGCGAGTGAGCCGGATGAACAGCAGCACGCTGGTGATCAATCCGATGATAGCGAGCCATCGCGACGGGGCTCCGAGCAGATGGAGGATCGCGAACGCGACCATGAGGCAGGTGGTGAGGAGATCGAAGCGATCGAAGACAGGGGGCAGCGTCGCCGGCTCGCGCTTCTGCTCGGCAAGCTGCCGCTTGAGCCAGTTGCGAGTGAAGCCCGGAATGACCCGGCCGCCGATCAAATTGATGAGCATGACCAGCAGCCAAAGGCCAGCGTAGAGGGCGGTCATCGTCCAGGGCGCGTTGCGCGTCATCCCCAGGAAGAAAAATGCGTTGCTCAACGGCAGCAGGCCTAGAATCAGCAGCACCTTGTAGTTGCGCTGGCTACGCACACTGATCACCTCACGACTCATGAGCACGAAGAGGAGCGCGCCGTATCCAAGGTCTGCAGCGATCGCGGGCGCCAGCAATGCGGGAAATGGTAACGCGAACAGGACGCGCGCCATCACCCACAGAGCGCTGAGAATCATCAAAAGAGTGCCGGCGACCGGGGGACGCTTGGTCCAGGCCGCAACGGCGGTTAGTGCGAAGCCGCCAATGGCAGCCCCCGCGAACCCATGGATCATTTCGTGTGCGTGCCACCAACTGGGCGTCCCGAGAGAAGTGGGCATCGGCAAATAGCCGAGCCAGGCGGCAGCCCAGAGGGGGACGACGGCGAACGCGTAGAGCGTTGCCAGCAGGAACAGGGGGCGGAAGGCGTAGCTGAAAAGGATCGTCATGATTTCCCGAGTTTTGGGGTCGATCGCACCCGTCCGCCAGGGTACAACGAGCCGACCCACCGATGGCAACCGAATCAAACGACAAAAAGGTGATCATTGCCATCCTTCTGACGTCGACGCTGCTGACGATGCTCGGCATCGCCGGTGTTCTGCGAGGCGCGTACGACCTATCACTCGCTCCGCTCCCCGAAGACATTCGCGAATTGTACGAGCCGGACGCGAAAGTCTCCGACGCCGAGGTCCAGCTCCTCGAGGCACAGGTCAGCAATCCCTATCGGCGACCACTCGCGGCCGCCAACGTGGTGGTGTCCGCCCTGGTGCTCCTCGGGAGCTTCATGTTGAGTTGGCGCCGCCTGCCTGCATTGTGGTGGATCAAACAGGCCGTCGTCGCCAAGCTGATCTGGATCCTTGCGTATACGGCCTCACTCGTCTCTCACATCAAGCTGACCTTTGTACCATTGCCTCTCGAGCATCCGGGTGGGGCGCTCCCGGAGGTCATCGGGGGTGTGATTCTCGTCAGCACGTTCAGCGGCGCTCTGCACATCGCCGCGGCGTATCGAGCCACGCGACCGGACATCGGCGAGTTCATCGAAGCCTCGTCTAAAAATTGATGCGCCGCATGATCGCTCGGGGGAGCGCGCGGATGATGGCCATGATGAGTCGCCACGGCGCCGGCGCGTACACCACGGGCGTGCCTCGGTCGATCGCGCGGAGTACCCGCCGGGCGACCGCTTCGGGCTCGCCGGCAAATGGGGGCGGGCTGAGGCCGGCGGTCATGCTCGTCTTGACGAAACCAGGTTTGACGGTGACTACACGTAGACCGTCCGCATGGTGCTTGTGGTCCAGACCCTCGAGGTAACGGGAGAGACCCGCCTTGGCCGCGCCATAGATGATCACCGGTTTTCGGCCCCGTTCGCCTGCGACCGAGCTGAACACGCACAGGGCGCCACCGCCTTGTTCCAGCAGGGCCTTCTTCGCCACCTCGCAAAACACCACGGTATTGGTGAAGTCGACGCGAAGCAATCGCTCGGCGAGCGCGGGATCGGCTTCGAGCTCCTCTTGAGTGGCAAACATGCCGGCGGTCACGACGACGGCGTCCAAGCCCCCGAGCGCTTCTCGGGCTCCGGCGATCGCGGGGGCAAACGTCTCGGGCTGCTCGAGGTTGCACACCGCCCAACGCACCGAGTCGCCCGCCCCACGTACGCTCAGATCCGCAGCGCTGCGCTCGATGTCGACGTCGTTGCGGCCGAGGAGATACATGGTGTCCCCACGCTCGGCCATCAAACGCGACAACGCGCGCCCCATCCCTTTGGTCGCACCCAGAAACACCACTCTCATTTCAGTCCCCCAGCAAACGCACCGACTGTGCACTTCGAAATCTACGATTTGGATCCCAGCGATCGCGAATGGCTCTGAACTCGTCGAGGCGGGGCCCTTCCATCGCTTCGAAGTGTTCTCGTCGCGTGAACGAATCCTTGGCGAGGTAAACCCGCCCGCCCTCCTGCAGAACTTGCTCGTTCAGGGCGTCGATTAGCTCTTGCGTGTCGTCGCGCACGGCGATGTCGAGCGCCAGTGTGATGCCCGGGCGCGGGAAAGAGAGGACGCCGCGGCTCTCGCGACCGAAGTCCTTGATGACGCACAAGAACGACGCCCCGCCACGGGCGGTGAGGACCTCGAGCACTCGACGCGCCGAGCCGCGTCCCGCTTCGCGTGGCAAGACGCACTGATACTGAGTGAACCCTCGTTTTCCGTACATTCGATTCCAGGAACGCAGCGCGTCGAGCGGGTAGTAGAACGGCTCGTAATTGACGATGCCGCTCGAGTGCCGGCGCCATTGCTTGCGATAAAACAGCTCGTTGAACACGCGGATCGTCAGGCCATTGAGGACCCAAGATGGCCAGTCGAATCGAAGACTTGGCTGCAATCCCTGCTTCGGCGGCTGCGACGGTGCCTGGTCGGCGTCTGCCCAGCGACCGGTCGTGAGGATCCCTCGCCCCATGTTCTTGCCCCGAGCAAGGCAATCGATCCAGCCCATGGTGTAGGGCCATTGTTGCGACGCATCCTCGAGCGCATCCTGAAACTCGTCGATGTCGTGGATGCGTCGATTCTCCTGCCAGATCCATTGCGAAGGGATCTGACCCAGTCCGAACTCCACTTCGAGTATGTGCCCGGTCAGGCCCATCCCGCCGATCGTGGCTCGAAAGAGGTCAGGGTGTTGCCCGGGCGAGCACTCGAGCACGCGCCCATCGGCGACCCTCATCTTGAGGGAGGTGACATGGTTGCCGAAGTTGCCGGCGTTGTGCTGATTCTTTCCGTGGACATCCGCAGCCACCATCCCCCCGAGGGTGACGAACTTCGTGCCCGGCGAGACGGGCGCGAAGTACCCGCGTGGCATCAGCAGACGGTTGAGCTCACTCAGCGCGAGCCCGGACTCGGCGCGGAACCGACCCGTCTCCTCGTCGAGGCTCAGGATTCGATCCGCGAACGTGGTGTTCAGAACATCGGGCTGATCTTCGGGCGGCAGTGACGCGTCGCCGTAGGAGCGGCCGAGTCCGCGCGACAGATGGACGTCAGCGCTCATGCGCTCGAGGTCCTCGCCGACGTGCTCCCGCCCCTGAGCCGAATGCCGGCCCCAACCGGAGAGCGTCGAAAGCGGTGGCTCACGCATGGCGTGGCCAGTGTAGCGCGATGCGCGGCAGAGCCCTAGCGCCCGCTCTTTGTCACGAGCGCCTTGCGAAGCTCATCGGCCCGATCGGTGCGCTCCCAGGTGAACGTCTTCTCGGTCCGGCCGAAATGGCCGTACGCTGCGGTCTGCGCGTAGATCGGCCGGAGGAGGTCCAAAGTGGCAACGATCGCTGCGGGACGGAAGTCGAAAAGCTTGGAGACGATCTTGCTGATCTTCTCGTCGGGGACCACGCCCGTGCCGAAGGTCGTCACGTAGACGCCCATGGGCTTCGCGACGCCAATGGCGTAGGCCACCTGCACCTCGCAACGGGACGCAACCTTGGCGGCCACGATGTTCTTGGCGACGTAGCGGGCAAAGTACGCGGCGCTGCGGTCCACCTTGGATGGGTCCTTGCCGCTGAACGCGCCGCCGCCGTGCCGGCCCATGCCGCCGTACGTGTCGACGATAATCTTACGGCCGGTCAGGCCAGCGTCACCGTAGGGACCGCCAACGACGAAGCGTCCGGTGGGGTTGATGTGAAACTTGGTCTTCTTGTCGATCATCTTCGCGGGAAGAGTCGGCTGGATGACCTCCTCGATGATGGCCTCTCGGAGTGCGCGCTGCTTGACGTGCTCCGCGTGCTGGGTCGACACCACGATGGCATCGAAGCGCCGCGGCTTGTCGCCCTCATACTCGACCGTGACCTGGGTCTT
>CBDURI010000248.1:0-4576 GCA_965369435.1 uncultured bacterium | reverse complement strand
CGTCCCCGAGGAACACGTGCACCATGCGATTGACATAGTGGTAGGCGAGCGCGGTGCCGATGGCTTCAGGTGCTTCTTCGTCTGAAAAAGGTGGGTTTGCGAGCATCGGGTCGTCCGGGCTGCGGGTTGCAAGCGCCCAGCGAACGAGCTCGCGGGTGGGAGCGTCCGCGATGGCCTCGGGTTGTCCGTTGCGAATGGACGCCACGACATCCTGCTGGTCCGCGCCCTGGAGCAGGCCGGTGTGAGCGTCCACGCAGTAGGGACACGCGTTGATGCCCGACACGGATACGGCGATGGCCTCTTTCATGGGACGCGTGAGCCGCCCCGATGCGATTTGGCTTTCGCGAGTCACGCTCCAGGCTCCTGCCAAGATCGGAGGTGCGACGGAGTGAAGTGTCAGCGGCGGAGCGATTTGAAACTCTCGGCGGAGCTGCGCATAGACCTCGGCCACCAGGCCTTCAGCCGCACCTGGGGCGACAGGCGTGATGTGCCGGACCAGGCCCCGCATCTGATCGAACAAGCGATTCTCAATGGCTTGAAACATGGACGTCATGGTGTGAGGACCAGGCGAGTTACCCAAAGGAGGGCGATGCCGCCGATGAAGCACGCAAAGGAGACGGCGTTCGCAGCGAAGCTCCCGTGCTTATTGACTTCAGGCACCAGATCGGATGCCCCAATGTAGATGAAGTTCCCGGCTGCGAAAGGAACCAGAAAGGTAACGTCGATCGTCGTCGAGGCCAGCCATGCCGCCACCCCGCCGATCAGAAACGTGAGCCCCGAGAGCAGGTTGAACAGCAGTGCCTTCTTCTTGCTCCAGCCCCCGTGAATCAGCACGGCGAAATCTCCTAGCTCTTGGGGCACCTCGTGCGCAGCGGCCGCGATCCACGCAGCGATGCCGAGTCGAACGTCGACGAGGAACACGCCCCCCACGCCGAGCCCGCCCAAGAAATTGTGCAGGCCGTCTCCGATCAGGATCAAGTGCGTGAGTGGCTTCCTGCAATCCGATGAGGCGCGACGGCAGTGATGCCAATGCAGCATCTGCTCGAGCGCAAAGAAGACGGTGAAGCCCGCTAGCGTCCAGGCGTAGAGCACCACGGGATCGGCAATGCGGTCGGCAGCCGAAGGAAGCATGTGAAAGAACGCGCCTCCTAAAAGCGAACCGGCGGCGAACGCTACGAGCGGCATGATGATGCGCTCTAGGGTCGACTCCTTCAGAAGCAGCGTGATGCTCCCCGTGAGCGCAATTGCAGTCATCAGCACGCCACCCAGCACTATCCACGCAAGTACGCTCATCGCTCAGCCATCTGAGTCTCGTCTTGCTGAAACCCCAAGCCCGATGCAAGCTCAATCCCGCAGGAGTCGATCATCGGGATGTCTCTCGAAGAAGCGCCGGCAAGCCGGTATCAAGGGGGATCGCCTGAGGTAAGCCGGTACCTGAGGGAGTGATGTCCGAACCTGAGTCACCGCAGCGGCGGAGGAAGATCCCGCGCAACATCTGGGCGCTCTCCGGCACCAGCTTCTTCATGGACGTCTCGAGCGAGATGATCCTGAACGTGCTCCCGCTCTTCCTCGCCAACGTGCTGGGCGTAGGAACCGCTGTGATCGGACTTATCGAAGGTGTAGCAGAGTCCACTGCCAGCCTGCTCAAGGTGTTCGCCGGCGGCCTCTCCGATCGGCTGGGTGTCAGAAAGCCGCTAGCGGCGGGAGGCTACATCCTCTCCGCTCTCGCCAAGCCGATTTTCCTCCTCGCCGGTAGCTGGGGCGTCGTAGCCGGCGCGCGCTGGGCCGATCGCGTCGGCAAAGGCGTGCGGACGGCGCCAAGAGATGCACTGATCGCCGACTCGATCCCTTCCTCCGACCGCGGTCTAGCCTTCGGCATGCACCGGGCGGCCGATACTGGAGGCGCAGTGCTCGGCTTACTCATCACCATCGCAGTGGTCGCGTACATGCAGGGCAACACCACCGAGCTCAGCAGAGACACGTTTCGAACGCTTGTCTTGTTGAGTCTGATTCCCGCGCTGCTCGCTGTGGTGACCGTAGTGATTGGCGTAAAGGAAACCCGTAAGAAACCGGCGCTCGATGCGCCGCGCGTTGGTTTTCGCGGGCTCGGCCGCCGCTTCGCGGTCTTCTTAGGGATTGTCGCGCTCTTCGACCTGGGGAACTTCTCCGACGCCTTCTTAGTGCTGCGCGCCCAGGAGCGGGGTTTCACCGTGGAAGGCGTGCTGTGGACACTGCTCGGCTTCAACCTCGTCTACGCACTGATTTCCACACCGGCGGGCGCGCTCTCTGACCGGATCGGACGAAGGCGCATCATCATCGCCGGCTGGCTCGCGTACGCGGGGATCTATCTCGGATTCGCACTCGCGCAAAGCAGCATAGACATCGTCGTTTTGTACCTCTGCTACGGCGCCTACTACGGCCTCACTGTGGGAACCGCCAAGGCGATGGTGGCAGATCTGGTTCCCGCCGAGCTTCGCGGCACCGCCTACGGTAGCTACCACGCGGTACTAGGATTAATCGACCTCCCCGCTTCGCTCATTGCCGGAGTTCTGTGGCAAGGTGTTGGCTCCTGGCCGGGCTTCGGGCCTGCGGCGCCCTTCTACTTCGGAGCTACCACGGCGCTGACCGCAGCGTTGCTGTTCACAGTATTCGTCCGCGACCCGCAGAAGCGCGATGGCTAGGGCGAGACCGTCAGCTCGACGCGTTCCGAGCGTCCACTGGTGTCGATTCGAAGAATCTCGCGCTCAGCGTCCCAGGTCGAGGTGCAGCCCTCCGCTTCGTCACAGCCACTTAGCGTCCACCCGTCTGGATAGTGGCGTCGCTCGGGAATGAAGATCTCGGTGGGCGCCGTGGCCGACGGCGAAGGATCGAAGCTCAGCTCGAAAACGCGCGTTTCGGCCTCGTACAAGAACGACCGCGGAATGCCCGCAACTCGCTGCGGGTAGACACGCACGAGCGCATCGGCGGCGAGACGCTCGGCGATTCCCTCTTTGTCGTCGCTGTTCTCCCAGTCCCAGATCGACCAGCCGCTTGGGGAGTCCCCCCTATTCGGGTCGCCCGGCCAATAGGCCCAGCTCAGCATCATACGGTCCGCCATCTCGTGAACCTCGTCCATGAAGACAGGGGCGTTTTCCCAAGTCCAATCAAAGCCCCACTCCCCGAGGATGATCGGAGCCCGCTGCGCGGCTGCTTCGTTGGCGCGATTGATTTCCCAATCAACGAGCGTGTTGTCCTCGCCGATCCGGTAGTTGCTAAGAAGCTCCATCGTGGTCGAGTACAGATGTGGGGCATACGCGATCCGGGCATCGCCCGAGCGCGGATCGTTGAGCTCGCCAATGTAGGAAGGCTGCCCGTTGGCCGGCCCGGCGTAGCGCGGCTCGTAGAGAATCCAGCCATCGGGATCGGCCTCGCGGGTGCGGTCGATCATGCGTTGGTAGAACTCGGTGAAGAGGATTCGATCGAAGTTCGCGGCGGGGCCATCGCTCGGAGTCAGGAAAATCTCGTCGAGCCGAATCGCTTCGCCAGGCGAGGGCTCGTTCATGAGGTCATAGCCGATCACGGCAGGGTGGTCCTTGAAGCGTTCAACTACGACGGCCCACGCATCAGCGTAGTGATCCTGGAGATAGGGATACGGCCCCTCGTAGTTCCAGAAATTGTCAAAGGCCCGCATGACCCCCGGCTGGAAGTAGTCCTGATCCCAGCTGGGCTGATTCTCGAAAGGGAGGCCGTCATCTTCAACCGCCCACTCCGGTGCGCCGTTATGACCGAAGTACGCGGAGTAGACGTCCTGGTGCATGTCGAGCATCACGAAGATGCCTTCGTCCCAAAGCCAGTCCAGGCGCTCCTCGGTCGCATCGAGATACGCGTCGTCGTACTCACCCATCGCCGGCTCGACACCGTCCCAGAGGATCAAATAGCGCGCGAAATTGAAGCCCCACTCTCGACCGTAGTGCTGCACGTACTCCAGAGTGATGTCCACCGGGACGTGCCCGGGATCACCCTTCGCCGATCCCATCACGTTCATGCCGTGAAGGATGAGCACACGACCGTCGTCGTCGCGGATGAAGAACGTTCCTTCCTCGACGGGCTCGGCCGGCGAGCTACTCGCACAGGCGGTCACCGAGAGGGCACCGAGGAGAAGCCAGCGAACTGTGAATCCATTCATGAGCGTTCCTCACTTTCGTAGCCCAGGCAGGCCACTCTGAATCCGAAGGCTCGTGCGGGCAAGCTCCATTCCCGGCCGCTAGCACAGACCCGGTCAAGCATCGGCGTATCGGACCTTGCGCCCTTCAAAAACCGCCTCATACTGTAGAAGTAAGTATTTACTTTTGAACCCTGTGGAGTTCAGAAAGTGGGGAAGAGATGGGAAAGTACCTGACTAGAAGCGCTGTCCTGACAGCTATCTTGGCCGCTCCTTCCCTGTTCGGCGGCTGCGGTACGGGCGCCGCAGGGTACGAAGCTCTCGGCGGTAGCGGCGACCCGGGATCCGGAGGAGTCGAGGCTGGCGACGTGAGCGCGGACCTTGCCGAGGATCTCACCTTCCTCCGAGAAGAGGAGAAGCTCGCGCGCGATGTGT
>CBDURI010000247.1:0-4584 GCA_965369435.1 uncultured bacterium | reverse complement strand
AGCCGCCGCCGTCTTGGCTGGGTCGTTGAAGTACTCGAAGTCTGAACTGGGTAGCACCTTCAGGTAGATAGTCCCGGGCTGGTTGGGCGCGCAACTGTTGCCGTCATCATCCAGGATCTGGACATGATCTTTGGTAATGGGTTTGCCGACCGTGCCTGGCTTCTTGAGCCATTGCTCGGGGCCGACTGAAGCTCCTCCGCCTTCGGTCGCAGCGTAGTACTCCCAGAGGATGGGGCCGAACCAATCGAGCATCCCCTTCTTGGTGCCGACGGTGCAGGGCGCGGCGCCATGCGCGATGTACTGCATCGAAGAGACGTCGGCTCCGCGACGGACCTCTTCGGGAAGGCGGAGCAGCCGATGAAACATCGTCGGCACCATATGCGTGTGCGTGATGCGATGTTTCTCGATCAGTCGTAGGGCCTCCTCCGCATCCCACCTGTCCATCAGCACGGTGCCGACGCCTTGGGAAATCGGCACCGCCATCGAGTACACGAGCGGCCCTCCGTGGTGCATCGGTCCGGTGCATAGATTGAGCTGCCCTTTGCCGGGAGCATACTGTGGGGCCGATGTCAGCGCGGTGAGACCAGTCGAGTAGTTCAATGGTCGAACCACGCCCTTGGGCCTGCCCGTGGTCCCCGAGGTGTAGAGCATTCGAAATCCAATCTTCGGATCCGCGATGTCGTTGCTCTCCTGCTCAGCAATCGCCGCGTCGTAGCTTTCGAAGCCCCCAATCTCGCCGCCGATCGCAAGACGCACCGTGGCGTTTGGGCAAAGAGCAGACGCCTTCGTCATCAGCTCTGCGAAACGCGTGTCGCCGAACAGGGCCTTGGCTTCGCAGTCGCCCACGATGTAGGCGGCCTCGTCAGCCGTCAGATGCCAATTGACCGGCGTGTACCGAAGCCCAGCCCGCAGGCAGGCGTGCACCACCTCCGCAAACTCGGGTCGGTTGCTACAGACGATCGCGACCGCATCCCCTTCGCGGAGACCTCGCGAGCGCAACGCGCGCACCAAGCGATTGGTGTTCGCGTTGAGCTCCCCAAACGTGCGATCGCCCCGTATCGACTGGACGGCCGGTGCCTCGGGTTGGACCTGCGCCCAGTGCGCGAGCCGCATGCCTGCCTCGGTCATCACGCGTGTCCGCCGCGCAAGACTCGACCGGGCAGGTCGCCGTCCGGGTCGATCTGATCATCGCTGCCGCGCCGCAACACTGTGCCGTTGACGATCACCGCTTCGACGCCAATGGCGTCCGAGATCAAACGCTCCGCTCCACCCGGCAAATCCTGCACGCGACGGAGCGGCGATGCGCCAACCGTCTCGGGATCAAACACGACTACGTCAGCAGGACGACCCCGGGCTAGCAGGCCGCGGTCCGTGATGCCCATCAGATCGGCCGAACGCTGGGTCAACGTGTGCACGGCGGCTTCTAAGGTCATCGCTTGCTTGTCACGCACCCAATGGCTCAACAGATGCGTCGAATAGCAAGCGTCGCAGAGCTGACTCGCATGCGCACCGGCGTCGGCCAGTGTCACGATGGTATGCGCGTCGGTGATGAGCTCTTCCACCTCCGCTTCGTCGTGGTTCAGAAAGGCGAGGCGGAATCGAGCCTCGAGCTCGGTTCCGAGAGACATGTCGAGAACCAAATCCACCGCGTCCACGCCGCGTGCCGCCGCGACAGCTGCCAGCGGCTGCTCCTCGAGGGACGGATCCGGTGGGTAGTATGAAATTGCTGTCCGATTCGCCCAGCCAGCGTTCGCGTTCTTTGCGCCGACGACGGATTCCGCTTTGAACTTCGCGCGAAAACCGGGGTCGTCGTAGAGCCGCATTCTCCCCCGTCGATCGGTGGTCATCGTCTCCCGGAACAACGGCCACATCTCGAACGGATACGGTTCGTCAAAGTGGAAGTCGAACATGATCGGACGGCAGGCAACCTGCGGTACAATCGTCAGGCCGGCGTCGTGTTGCTCGGCGGCCCTCTCGAGATAGCGGCGATGGTTGCCGGGACCTGTCATGCCCGCAAGCAACGCGGTCCAGGTTATTGGCACGCCGTGGCGCGTCGCGAGATCGGTGAACTCGTCATTGAACAACGTCCTGCCCATGGCCGCCTGCATGATGCCCCGGCCTGATTCGGCCATCGCACCGACCAATGCGTCGATCTCAGAAAACGCTGCAAGTCGACTCGGCACGGGCTTGCCGCCGGCGCCATGATGGGTCGCCGCTTGCGATGTGGCGAAACCAATCGCGCCAACATCCATGGCCTCACGCACCAAGCCCTGCATGGCTTTGACCTCTTGTGCCGTCGCCTCACGCTCGGTCGCGTCTTCGCCCATGACGAAGAGCCGTAGCGGGGTGTGCCCGACGTAGGCGGCCACATTGATGGCGCTTCCCAGCCGCTCCACGGCGTCGAGGTAGTCGGGAAATGTGATGAACGGCCAGTCGAAGCCAAGCCCCGCGCTCAACGCCTCGTAGGCCATGCCTTCAACCTTCTCCAAGGTGCGCATGACGACTTCGCGATGTTCGACACGCATCGGTGCGACGCCGAAACCGCAATTCCCGAGCACTGCGGTGGTCACGCCATGCCACGGCGAAATACTCAGCATTCGGTCCCATAGGATCTGGGCGTCGTAGTGGGTGTGAATGTCGACGAATCCCGGCGACACTACACACCCGTCGGCGTCGATGGTTTGTGTCGCGTCGCCGGGTGTTTCACCGAGAGCCACGACTCGCCCATTCTTGATGCCGACATCGCCACGATAGCCTTCGCTACCGGTGCCATCGACGATGGTGCCACCCGCGATTTTGACGTCGTAGTCCATGCGCTTCCGGTGGCGTCAGCTCAGTGCTGCCGGTTGTTCGGGTGCGTCGAGACCGAAAAGCTCAACACAGTTGTCTCGGAGAATACGTCGACGCTCGTGCGGACTGAGCTGTGCAGCATGTTTGGTCAGCAGCTCCTGTGACAGCGGCCAGGTCGAATCGGAGTGCGGAAAATCATTGGCCCACATGAGCCGCTCGGTGTTGAGATGGTCCTTGACATGGAACGCAGTCCAGTCGTCCTGGAAGGTCAGCCAGATGTTCTCGAAGAAGTACTCCGACGGCATCCTTTTGAGCTCCACTGCCTTGTTCCAGAAGCGATGACGCTTGTAGATGTGGTCCATGCGGTAGGCGTAGTGCGGCGCCCAGCCGGCATCCGATTCGACGCACACGACTTTCAGATCTGGATGACGGTCGAAGACACCCGAATAGATCAACATGCCCAAGATGTCCTGGCAGCTGCGAACGACATTCAGTAGCGCGTTGATCTTGGGTCCGCGGTGGCCGCCGTACGCGCGGTTGGTCAGGATGTGGAAGCAAAGCGGTAGCTCCATGTCTACCGCGGCGGACCACAGGCGGTCGTAGGACGGGTCGTCGTAGTCGGCCTCGCCCGGCTGACCCGACATCATGACGCCCTTGAATCCCATCTTCTTGATGTCAGCCAACTCATCGACCGCGTCGGCGGCGTTCTTGACCGCTGCCTGGCCCGCGCCAAACAACCGGTCCGGCGCGTGGCTGCAATACTCTTGTAGCCATCGGTTGTAGGCGGTCATGCAGGCGCGCCGGTAGTCCAAGTCTTCATGGCCGCAGAGCTGCATGCCGACGGTCGCGAAGAGGAGCTCCGCCGCGACGCCGTCCCGCGCCTGGTCATTCAGGCGGTACGCTGGGTCCCAGCCCGAGCGATGCCAGTCTTCAAAGTCACGACCGTTGAAGGTCATCTGACTCGATTCTTCGCCAGCCGCCGCGACCAGACCCATGGGGACGGTCATGTTGTCCTGCCCGGGTATGACATAGAGGTCACCGCGTTTTTCATCCCGCCTAATGAATGGCGCCCTGTCTCGGTAGGCCGGGTCGATGAAACGCTGGTAACAATCGGGCGGCTCGGTGACGTGCGAGTCTGCGGACACGAAGCCGTAGTCAAAGTGGATTTGCATGATTCCTCGCCGTGCCGGCCGCGCTGCCCGACATGTTGGCAACGAGGTTACTATGGGCGCGCTACGCCTCGTCGGGTTATTGGGATTGGCTATCCAAGTATTCGTTTGGGTTATACTTGGCTGTATTTGAGGCCCTCGGAGCCCATTTTTGGATCGTTTTGGCGCGTCGCGCGTCACAACGCACATGGCCAGAGATTCAAAGCTTCACCTTCGTATTGCGAGTCCCTGCAAGGCGCCTTGGGAGAACATGGACGGCGACAACCGCGTTCGGTTCTGCCGGGAGTGCAGTCGCAATGTCTACAACTTGTCTGCGATGACCGAATGCGAGGCGCGGCGTGTCATCGCCGAGCGGGAAGGGCGCCTGTGCGTGCGCTTCTACCAGCGGCGTGACGGCACGGTGCTCACCTCCGACTGCCCGGTCGGCGCCAAGCGCTCGTTCTTTGTCGCGGGCGCGCGAGCAGCGGCACTTGTCGCCGGCGCCGTCGCGGGAATCACTGCGCTAGCCGCATGCAATCCCGCCGAGGACGAACCGGTGCGAATGGGCGAGCCGCTCATGGGCAGCCCGCCGGCCCAAGGAGACTGGGACGCCGGAACCGGCGAGCCCCACGAACCGGAGCACCCT
>CBDURI010000246.1:0-4591 GCA_965369435.1 uncultured bacterium | reverse complement strand
AGCGCCATGTACCCAAGGACGAAGCCGGCGACGATGGAGCCGTTGACCTCGAGGATCGGTTTCTCGTAGTGGCCGATGCTGTACATCATCACCATCCAGGGAAGCGCCGCGACATCCAAATCGCGGCCGAGGCCGAACGTCATGTAGCCGCGCCAGAAACTCTCGCCCGAGAGGAACACCATGAAGTACGCGGCGTGATAGAGCAGGAAGAGCCGAATCGAGACCACGTTGCCGGCAATCAAGCCTCCCGTCTGAGGGTAGCTCGATTGAAACTCAGGCAGAGTCGAGGCCCAGAGCACCAGAGGTACCATCACGACGAACAAGCCGAGGTAGGCCCAGCGCATTCGACTGCTTCCTCGAACGACGTACCCGTAGTCACGCGGTGGCTGCCGCAATCTAAAGCGAACGAGCAGGTAGGGGATCGCGAAGCGCAACAGCACGCTGCTCGCCGTGAAATACGCAAAGGCGAGCAGTGGCGTCTGCGCGTCTCTCGGAACGAACTGCTCGAACACGTGAGCGTAGGTGTCTGAGCGGCCGAAGCTCAAGAACACGATCAGCAGCGCCATCGAGGTGAGGACGACGAATCGTGCTTCACGGGACAGGTCGGTGAAGCGAATGCCGGTCAACCCGCGTAGAAGGCCGAAGTACACCATGCTGCCGACGACGACGTAGAGCGCATGCGAGCCGGGAAGCTGGCGACCCCACACGTACCAACTCCAGTTGAGCGGCACGAGCACTACAGCGCAGGTCGCCGCCAAGCGCCAGAAGGCCGGGCTTTCGACACCGAGATTCAGCTTTTGCGAGGCAGTCGTGACGGTTCGCCTCAGCCCAGCCGTTCGATCACGGCGGCCATGCCCTGGCCGCCGCCAACGCACATCGTTTCGATGCCATAGCGGCCATCGCGTGACTGTAGGTTGTGGATGAGCGTCGTCATGATGCGAGCGCCGGTTTGGCCGAAGGGGTGGCCGAGAGCGATGGCGCCGCCGTTGATGTTGAGCTTGTCGATGGGGATGCCGAGCTCGCGGGCCGACGGAACGACTTGAGCTGCGAAGGCCTCGTTGATCTCGACGAGGTCGATGTCCTTGATGGTCAGGCCGGCGCGCCCGAGAGCCTGCTTCGTCGCTTCGATAGGACCGAGTCCCATGATCTCCGGGTTGAGCGCGGAAACCCCGGTTGACACCACGCGCGCCAACGGGGTCAGCCCCAGCTCTTTGGCGCGTGTATCACTCATCACGATCACCGCTGCGGCGCCGTCGTTGAGCGGGCAGGCGTTGCCGGCCGTGACGGTAGCCTTGTCGCCCATCTGCTCGACCAAGACCGGCTTCAATCCCGCGAGTTTCTCCGCGGTCGTCCCGTGACGTGGGCAATCGTCGGTGTCGACCACTTTGCCGCTAGGCGTGGTGACAGGCGTGATCTCTTCGGCGAAATGCCCTGACTTCTGCGCCGCTTCTGCCCGTTGCTGTGAGAGCGCCGCGAATTCGTCTTGCTCTTGGCGCGACACGGACATGGACTGCGCAACATTCTCCGCAGTTTGGAGCATGGTGACGTAGACATCGGGCAAGCCGCCCGACGGCTCCCAGTCCCCGCATTCGCCAGACATGTACTTCTCCATGCGCCCTTGGGCGTCAGCGAATTTGGGGTTTTTCGTGTTCTCCATGCCGTCGGCTCTGCCGAGGCCGAAGCGGCTGACGCACTCGACGCCCGCGGCCACGAACACGTCGCCTTCACCGGCCTTGATCGCATGGGCCGCCATACGAATCGTCTGCAGCGACGACGAGCAGTAACGGTTCACCGTCGTGCCCGGCGAGTTGAGGCCCGAGAGCAAGCTCACGACGCGCCCCATGTTGTAGCCGTGCTCGCCAGCTGGCTGTGCGCAGCCGATCATCAAGTCCTCGACGGTGGACGGGTCGAGACTGGGCACCTTCCCTAGCGCCGCCTTGACCGCGATCGCGGCGAGGTCGTCGGGGCGCATCTCGATCAACGACCCCTTGAAGGCGCGGCCGATCGGGGTCCGCGCTGTTGAGACGATTACGGCTTCGGGCATCACTTACTCCTCGATGAACATCGAATCCTGCGCATCGCGCAGGGCGTTCTTTAGCACCTTTCCTGTCGCGTTGCGGGGCAGGGGCAGTTTTCGCGTCTCCCACAGGCTAGGTACCTTGTAATACGCAAGGGCGTCGGCGACCCATCGTTGGAGCTCTTGCGTAGGAATCGTCTGGTCCTTTTCGAACACGACGATGGCCTTGACCTCTTGGCCGAGCTCCTCGTGGTCGATACCGATGGCCGCCGCCTCGGCGACCGCAGGATGAGCCTCGAGGCGTTGCTCGATTTCGAAAGGGTACACGTTCTCGCCGCCACGCAGGATGAGGTCGCGCTTGCGAGAAGCGATGTAGAGCCTCCCGTCCCGGAGCCGGCCGACGTCGCCCGTGTTCAGCCAACGCCCGGGCTTGATCGCCGCGTCGGTGGCTTTCGGATCGTCCCAATACTCGCGCATGACGAGGGGACCACGAAGGTGAATCTCCCCTTCCTCCCCCTGTTCGAGCGCCCGTCCTTGGTCATCCCGAATCTCAACCTCGACGACAGGCACCGGACGGCCTACCGACGCCGGGTCATCGGTCAGTTCTTCACCGGCATTGAGAGTCGCGAACGCCGTACCCTCCGTCAATCCGTATCCAACACCCATCGTGTGGCTGCACTGCGGAAAGGCTGTTTGCGCTTTCTCGATGAGTGGCGCGGGGATCGGCGATCCTCCGCCTCCGACCGAGCGCAACGAGCTCAGGTCGTAGTTGCTGACATTGGGATGGTTGAGCAGTCGATGCAGCACCGTTGCCGTGTAGCCCCAGCCGGTAATCTTCTCGCGCTCGATCAAGGCCAGCGTCGTCTCTGGGTCGAACCGCCCCATCGGCCAGACGGTTTTCGCCCCACCGCCCAGCGCGGTCACCGCTGCGCAGTGCAGCCCCGACACGTGGAACAGCGGGCTCGTCACCAGGATGCTGTTCGCCAGTTGTGGAAGCTCGTCTTTCTTCGGGTTGGCCATCATCAGGCGCGCGCCATGAAAGAAACTAACCATGAGCATGTTGGTCACGTTCCCGTGCGTGTGAACGACGCCCTTGGCGCGGCCCGTCGTGCCGCTGGTGTACAAGATGATCGCAGGGTCGCTCTCCGCAATGGGCTGTGTGGGAAGCTCGGCGTCGGCATGAGCCGCGAGCAGACCGTCGAATCCTTCTTCCACGATGAGCATCGGGACGTCGAGTGCCCCGGTGATGCGCGCCGCGCGCTTCCGGTCGGCGATCAGCACCTTGGGTTTGCTGTGCCCGACCGCGTACCGGATCTCGTTCTCGGTCCACCAGCCATTCAATCCAACACAGATCGCGCCAAGGCTCACCGTGGCCCAAAACGAAATGATCCATTCCGGACAGTTCGCGGCGAGGATGGCCACCCGGTCACCGGGCCCCACGTCGAATCGCTCTTTCAGTGCGGCCGCCGCGCTCGCGACGAGCTTCTCGTGTTCGGCGAACGTGTAACGCCTCTCCCGCTCGCCGTCGCAAAAGACCATGTACTCCGCGTCGGCGAACTCTCGCGCTCGCAGCAGGACGTCACGAAGCGAGCGCGCGCGGTTTGCGAACACCGGGACGCGTTCCCCCAGCACCTCCTGTTCCGCCAGCTCGAAGGGCGCCCCCGGCGCGAGCAGCTGTGCCTCGACCGCCGCGAGGCGGCTCACAAGGTGTAACCGCCGTCGACGAACAAGGTTTGCCCGGTGATATAGCGAGCTTGGGAGGATGCTAGGAACACCGCAGCATCCGCGATCTCTTCCGGAGTTCCAAAACGGCGTAGCGGTGTGTTGCGGGTGGCCGCGTCGATCCATTCTTGGCTGAGCTCCCCGCGCTCGACGAGCTTTGGAAACATGCCCGCGTCGACGACGCCTACGGCCACGTTGTTTGCGCGGACGCCGTTGCGCCCTTCTTCCCGGGCGATGCCCCGTATCAGCGCCTCGATGGCGCCCTTTGGCGCCACCGAGAGCACGTCGCCTGGTGGAAACCGCTTCAGCCCCGCCGAGCTGACGAACACGATCGAACCGTGGCTCTTTCGAAGGTGAGGAAGCGCGGCGTGCGCGACGTGAAAGAACCCATTCACATCCCAGTCCATCGTGTTCCGCCACTGTTCCGGCGTCACCTGACTGACATAAGGCTGATCGATGTGGGTGCCGGCCGCGTGCGCGATGGTGTGAATCTGTCCGTGTTCGTCGACGAGTTGGTCGAGACAGGCCTTCACGGAGTCCAAGTCGCCGAGCTCGACCCGATGCACCGAGCAGGTGCCGCCGCCGTTTCGGATCTCGCTAGCCACTTGGTCGGCAGCTTCCTGGTTGTGACGATAGGTGATCGCGAGGGTCACGTCGGCGGCTGCGAACCCACGCGCGATCGCACTGCCAATCCCGCCACTCCCGCCGACCACGAGCGCCACGCCCTCGGGAAAGTCAGGCACGGGCACGCTCCCGAAGCTCGAACTTCACGACTTTGCCTGTGGCGTTGCGGGGTAGGGCGTCGAGGACCTCGACGCGCCGAGGCACCTTGAAGTTGGCCATATTTTCTCT
>CBDURI010000245.1:0-4605 GCA_965369435.1 uncultured bacterium | reverse complement strand
CGGTGTCGACGGTCAGGAGCCCCGGGACCTTCACGATCTGTATTTGCATCGTCATGCCGGTGAGCTCGAGGGAGGCCTTGTTGATCCGCGCAATGCCGGCGGGGTTGTACCAGAGAGCGGCGCCGGTGTAGGTCGTGGCGACGACGGCGCCGCCAGTGAGAGTCACGTCGAGGCCCGCGTTGACCTCGTCGCTGTTGCCTGCCCACGCGGTGGCGGGGCTCAGCATTACGCCCAACAGCGCAACTACCCAGATTCGGCGCATGGCCCGACAGTAGCCGAAAAAGACTGCGGGGGTCGCTGAAAAATTGGCGGAGCGTACGCAAATTTAGCGTTTCCAATTCGCCGCGTCGAGGTGTAAGGACGGCTAAGGAATCATGAACTACCGCTACCTGCGTGCGTTTCTCCTCGTGAGCCTAGGGTTGGTCCTCGTGAGTTGTTCCATCACTCGCGCCAAGTGGCGCATCAAGTGGGACAAGGGCATGCAAGAGAGCAAGGCGGCCTTCATGGACGCCCCTCTCCAGATCGAAAAAGCGCGTCAACCCAACATCATCCTCTTGGTAGCCGACGACCTCGGACCCTACGAAGTGAGCGCCTACGGAGTCGAGCACATCTCGACGCCGAACATCGATCAGATCGGTGCAGACGGCGTGGTCTTCGAAGAGGGCTACGCGACAGCCCCGACCTGCGCGCCCGCCCGTGCGGGCCTCATGACGGGCCGAGTGCAGAACCGCTACGGGTTCGAGACGCAGGTGATGGAGTTCTACCCATCGAACTACGTGGAATACATCTCCGGCAGATGGCTGGTCGACACGGGCGAGTTCAAAGTGAAAGCCAGGCCTTCGTTCCCCTCGGCGTGGCAGGTGCACAAACAAGGAGTGCCGCCCTCCGAGATCATGCTCTCCGAGATCCTCAAGAAGTACGACTACAGCACCGCGCTCATCGGCAAATGGCACCTTGGCATACACCGTGAGCAGGTCCCGGCGGCTCGTGGCTTCGACTACCAGTACGGCTTCTACGGCGCCTCCTCGCTCTACACGCCCAAAGAGAACTGGTCCGGCGTGATCAACCACAAGCAGAAGGCATTTAGCGCGCAACATCAATGGAAGACAGGGCGCAAGGATCAGGCGGCGATCATGCGCAACGGCGAGGTGATCATCGAAGAGGAATACCTCACCGATGCCTTCCGTGACGAAATCATGAGCTACATGGAGGAGCACAAGGACGAGCCGTTCTTCATCTACGGTGCTTTCTCGGCGCCTCACGTGCCCTTCCAGGCCCCCGTCGAGTACTACTGCATGTACCCGCAGGTCGAAGACGAGAACAAGCGCGTGTACTACTCGATGATCTCGTCACTCGATGCTGCGATCGGTGAGATCACCCAGAAGATCAAAGACCTCGGCATCGAAGAGGACACCCTGATCTTCTTCATCAGCGACAACGGCGGTGCCTCGTACACGCACGCCACGGACAATGGGCCTCTCAAGGCGGGGAAGCTCACGCAGTTCGAAGGCGGCATCCGAATTCCTTTCATGATGAAGTGGAAAGGAAAGGTGCCTGCTGGTACGCGCTACGAGTATCCGGTGTCCGCCACCGACATCTTCGCGACCTCCGTGGCAGCGGCCGGCGGAGTCCTTCCGAGCGACCGCGAGTATGACGGTGTGGACCTGCTGCCCTACGTCACAGGCAAGAACAAGGAGCGGCCACATCAATCGCTCTTCTGGCGAGCCGACCACATCTGGGCGATTCGCGACGGTGATTATAAGCTCATCCTCAGCACGCGAGACGGCTGGGCTGAGCTCTACAATCTCATCACCGACGAATCTGAAGAGATCAATCTGAAGGAACAGATGCCGGAGCTCTACGAGAAGCTCCACGAAGAGCACGAGGAGTGGCAGAAGGAGAAGCTGAAGGTGAAACCGATGTGGCCTCGCATCATGGACAAGAGGTTCATCATCGACGGCAAGGAGTACTACTTCCCCGCATGATGGATCGAACGATGAGGAAACTACTCCCAATCCTTGCTCTGTTGACCCTCTCCGTCTCGGTCTGGCTCCCGCCGAGCTCCGCGTCAGCCGTACCCAAGATGGACGTCAAGATCGCCGTTGGCGTGGGTTCCACGACGCTCGTACCGCGAGTTCCGGACGTCGATTTGTACTCCCACGGCCCCGGGGGGCCCGGCGACAACCCCGTGTACGAAGGAACGGTCGGCGGCCGCCATCCGGGAACCTTCACGAACTGGGGCATGCAGATCTCCGCGCGCGTGACCGCCGGCAAGATCTTCGGCGAGATAGCCATGGGGTTCAGCCGCTTCTACTTCACCGTAAGCGAACAGCTGGCGCTCATCGCCGAAATTCAGGGCAATCCACTGCCCCCAGAGATCGTAGGGCAGCAAGCCCGGATGAACCAGCTCGAGATTCCGCTGACAGCGGGCTACGTCCCGTACAAGAATCCGTATTTCAAGCTCTTCTTGTACGGAGGCTGGGTCAGCACGTTCAACCTCCGCGGCTTCGTCGACTTCAACGGAAGCCGCAAAGCGCTGAAGTTCAAACCCAAGGGCATTCCCGGCTATCCCCTGGCGATTTACCTAGCTGGTCTCCGTATCGGCACCCAGTTCGACCTCGGTCCACTGAACTTCGATGTCAGCTACACGATCGGCATGAACAGCATTACAGCGACGGACTTCCGGACGAACTCGCACGTGTTCAAGTTCTTCTTGGGCTGGCTCTTCTAATAAAGGGGTCTAGGTGCCGGCGGTGCCTAGGAAGGCCTTTAGCTTGTCGTGGAGTTCGTGGAGATGCTTGCTTGCATGATCCTTTTGCTCGGCATCGAGGAGACCGTAAACAAAGAGGAGCGCTTGGCGGCCCTCGGTTCTTCGTGCTTCGGGAGGACGCGCGTGCGGGCCCCAGTCCTCACGGTTCTTCCACATGTCCCATAGGGTGTCGCGGATCGTCTGCGCGTCCGGATGCTTGCGAAACACCTCGCGCACGGTCTCGATGCGACGTTCGTCGGTCGCGAGCCGTGCAGCCGCTTCGTCTGGAAGGCCTGCAACGAACTGGCGCAGCGCTTGTTCCTGCGCATTGCTGAGGCTGCCCGACCAGTCCTCCACCGCATCAACGAACTCGTCCTGCCGCTTCTCGAGACGCTTCTCCTTTGGCTCGGCAAGCCTCTCTCTTGCCTCGTCGAGCCGCGTTCGGATACGCGCCTCGACGAAGTCGATCTGCTCGTCTCGCAGGGTGGCCATGATCGGAGCCGCCTCGTCGATGATGCCCCCCGCCACGATGTCGAGCAGGGCATTGACCTGGCGCTCCATCCCGAGCAACTTCTTCTCGGTCAGCCCTTTCGCGATGGCGGCATCGACCGTGGCGACTAGCATGTCGGCCCTGGTGCTCAACGCCCCCGGAGCAGCCGCGATGATCCGGTCGACCGAAGCGCGTGTGGCGGTCGTCTGCGCCTCGTCGAGGTTGAACTCGGCGGCGATCTTGCGGGTAACCAAGCGGGCGCCGAGGCTCTGAAACAACCCCGTGCAGCCAACGGCCACTAAGAGGACGATACTCAGCGCGATGAGGGCGGGCTGCTTGGCGTGACGGGGAGAGGCGGACTTCATAGGAGGTTCAGGAAGGGGTAACGAAGCCCATCGATTCTGGGGCCGGAGCACCCAAGCCGCAATGCATCCGCCAAAAACTCGGACTCAGAACACCTCGGGAACGAAGGTCTGGTCGTCCAAGGGCGGCCTCATGTACTTGATGTTGTCTTGCCGTTCGGGAAGCTCGAGGTGGGGCTGGGGCACTTCTTGATAAGGGATCAAGCTGAGGAAGTGTGCGATCACATTGAGGCGCGCGCGCCGCTTGTCGTCACCATGCACCACGTACCAGGGCGCCTGCTTGATGTCCGTGTGCGCGAACATCTGATCTTTGGCCTTGGAGTAATCGATCCAGTGGCTGCGCGATTTCAAGTCCATTTCACTGATCTTCCAGCGCCGAATCGGGTCTTCAATTCGCTTTTGGAAGCGGCGCTCTTGCTCTTCGTCACTCACGGAGAACCAGTACTTGATCAAGATGATCCCCGACCGGACGAGCATGCGCTCGAACTCGGGACACGAGCGGAGAAACTCGCGATACTCCTGCTCGGTGCAGAAACCCATGACGCGTTCCACGCCCGCGCGGTTGTACCAACTCCGGTCGAAGCAGACCATTTCGCCTGCCGCCGGAAGATACTGCACGTAGCGCTGGAAGTACCACTGGGTTCGCTCCCGCTCCGTCGGTGTGGCGAGCGCTTCGACCCGGCAGATACGCGGGTTGAGGCTCTGCGTGATGCGTTTGATCGCCCCACCCTTCCCCGCAGCATCTCGACCCTCGAAGATCAAGACGACCTTGAGCCCTTGCGTGCGAATCCACTTCTGAAGCTTCACCAACTCCACCTGAAAATCCCCCAGGGCCTCTTCGTACTCCGCCTTCTTCAGCCTCGGCTTCTTGGGGGCTACCGCGTCGCGCCCAAGGGGGGGCAAGTCGCTTGGCTTACCGGACTTCTCATCCTTCTTACTGCCCATTTCGTCCTCGGGCGGATCAACGTGCCCTAGGACGCCGATTAGGGCCATCCCCGCGGGTT
>CBDURI010000244.1:0-4606 GCA_965369435.1 uncultured bacterium | reverse complement strand
TGTCGAGGATATCGGAGTGGGACTCGGGGATCTGTTTCATGACGCTCCTCCTAAAGGTGGCTCACTCCCGTTCTAAGGCCGGGCTTGCCGGTGTCGACGGAGACCGAAGACGATGAGAGCAGCTGACAGGATACACGCCTCCGGATGCGGTCAACCCTCGCGTTCATCAGATGGCGGACGACGTGCGCGTAGAGGAGCCGGCGCAAACCGGAGAGGTTGGAGCCGTGCTCTGCGTAGAACGCGTCCGGCGAGTCGAAGATGCCGTAGTCGTGATTGATGCCGGTCTTCTGAATGTAGGTATCGGTTCCCTTCCATTCGACCGGAGGGTTCCGGATGTCCGGCGTGCCGATCCCATAGGCGCAGAACCCGCCTTCCGCGTCCGGGAAGAGGCGCCGTACGCCGTCGAGGTAGCGCGCATCGAGGATGAAACCCTCGAGGTTGACCCACTTACCCTCGTAGAAGACTTCGACCCAGCTGTGAATGATGCTCCTCGGGGCGAGCTGGTAGGGGATGCCCGTCACGGCCCCGCGTTGGAGCTTCTTGTCGATCGTGAATCCGTGAAACCTGCACGGGATTCCCACGCTTCGGAGCAACGCCATCAACAGAGTCCCCTTCGTGTTGCACTGGCCGTACCCGTCCGCGAGGACGGTAGAAGCGGGCAGGTCGTCTGACGCGTTGTAGCCAAACCGGATTTCGTTTCTCACGAAGTCATAGATGGCGCCGATGGCGTCGTAGGGCGGCAGGTCTTCCCAGCTGCGTTCTTTCACGAGCCCGACCAGGCGAGGGTGAGCGCCGTTCAAGAGCGTTGTTTGTTCGAGGTACTTGTGCATCGAGGCCTCCTGATCTAAATATGAGGCATTCCTCACATTGCGCACCTCGCATTCAGCGTACCACCCGTGTCTCCTCGACTTCAGCTCAAACCGCGAAAAAGGCCCAGTCAGGCGCGATCGAAGGCCACGGTCGAAGCCATCCTCGTCGCCGCGGCTCAGCTTTTCCGACGGCAAGGATATGCCGGCGCCACCACCGACCGCATCGCAGAGCGCGCCGGCGTATCAGTCGGTTCGCTCTACCAGTACTTCCCGAACAAAGACGCGATCCTCGTAGCGCTCGCCGAACGGCATATCGACACGGGTTTCGCGCTCGTGCGCGAGTTGCTCGCCGAGGCGTTGACCCATGTGTCTCCCTTGGAGTCTCTGCTTCGCAGTTTCGTCGTTGCCATGATAGCCCTGCATGAGCACGAGCCCGAGCTTCACCGCGTCCTGTTCGAAGAGGCACCGCTCCCCTCATCGCTTCGCCGGCGGCTTCGCAAGCGCGAGAACGATCTGGCGACGGAAGTGGCGGAGCTGCTGGAAGCACACCCGGAAGTCCGAATGCGCAATCCGCGTCTGACGGCCTACATCCTGGTGCAGACCGTCGACAGTTTGGTCCACAACTTCATCCTGCACCCGCCGAAAGACATCGACGCCAAGTCACTCACCGAAGAGCTCGTCCGCATGCTCGACCAGCACCTCAGGGGGTGACGATATTAAACGTCCCATCCGGCTTGTCGAAGAGTCTGAAGAAGCCGATCAGGTCGAGACGGCTTCCTTCGACGGTCAGCTCGTCGGAAAACAGCGTGTCCTTGAGGCCTGCCGTGCCGGTCAACATTCGCAGATAGAGATCGTGCGTGACCTTCAGTGTCACGTTGGCATCGGGGTCGGCCTCGCGCTCGTAATGGCGTAGGACCGAATTCTTCAGCTCCAGCACGTGCGTCTCATCGATGTCGGTGATGACCAGATTGACGATCATTTCCTTTCCCTCCGCCTTGGCGGCGTTCAACCGAGCGGCCATCGCGTCGAGGAACCGGCCTAGCGGCGCATGCTTGATCATGCCCATGGCAGACGCCAGGTCGATGCCCTTGTCAGGGCCGCCGTGACGCAGCTCGAAAGCGCCCGTGAGATAGACGTCGCGCCAAGGCCCGGACTCCGCTTGGTACCCGAGCTGGTCGTACGCCCGTGCAAGCAGTTCCCGCGCGTCTTGGTTGTCGGGGTCCGCGAACACGAGATGGTTCACGACCTGCGCCACCCAACGGTACTCGCCGCCGTCGTATGCGGCCTGTGCGTTCTGCAGCAAGTTGGCTGCACCACCCGCGAGCTTCACGTACTGCACCCCCGCTTGCACCGGCGGAAGAGGGTCGAGGTTCGCCGGATTGCCATCGTACCAACCGAAGTAGCGCTGATACACGGCCTTCGCGTTGTGTTTGATGGTTCCGTAGTAGCCGCGGTTGGAAAACGAAGTGCGCAGTGCTTCGGGCAACTCGAGCTGCTCGGCGATCTCGCGCGGGGTGTATCCGTGGAGCGCGAGGCGCAGGGTCTGGTCGTTGATGTACTTGTAGGTGTCGCGCTGCTTCTCGAGGAAATCGATGATGCGTTCGTTGCCCCATATCGGCCAATGGTGACTGCCGAAATAGACCTCCGCGTCTCCGAAGATCTGGATGGCCTCGTCGATGTAGCCGCTCCACTTGAGGGCGTCTCGAACCTTTGCGCCGCGAAGGGTGTACAGGTTGTGCATGTTGTGTGACACGACCTCGGCGCCGCAAAATGTCTTGAGGTCCGGTAGGTAAAACGTCAGTTCCGCCGGAGCCTCTGAGCCTGGCGCGTTTTGAAAAATGAACTTCACGCCATCGATCGTCAGCTCGGTCGTCGTCTTCGAGATCGTCTGGGTCGGCCGAAGTATCGCGATCGTGCCGATGGCCGGACCTTTGCCGAGACCGGAGCCGATGTGGCCCCGCTCTCCATGCGGAAGGCGAGGCCCAAACATGAACAGGGAGCGCCGTGACATCGTCACCCCAGCGACGATGTTCTCGCTGGTCGCTTCGTCGACGAAGCCTTCTGGCGCGACAATCGGCACCTGCCGTTGCTCCACTTCTTCGGGAGACAGAATGCCGAGCACGCCGCCGAAGTGGTCGACGTGGCTATGGGTGAAGATGATTGCAGAGACAGGCTTGTCGCCGAGGTGCTCCCGGGCGAACGCAAGCGCCTTTGCAGATGTCTCGCCCGCGGTGAGCGGGTCGACGACGATCCATCCGCTCTCCCCATCGATCAACGACATGTTGGCGAGGTCGTATCCGCGCAGCTGGTACACGCCCTTGGTCACCTCGAACAAACCGTGAATGTTGTTCAACTTCGCCTGCCGCCAAAGGCTTGGGTTCGCGCTCGGAGGCGCATCGCCTTCGACGAAGGAATAAGAGGGCATGTCCCAACTCAGCGTCCCGTCGGGGCCAGTGACCTGCAGCTCTGGATCGCTCGCGATCAATCCACGCTTCGCGTCCTCGAAATCCTGCGGGTCGCCGAGCGGCAGTCGCTCCCGTACGGCGGCGTTGAGCGCGACCGTGAACCCAGACGCCGAGGTATTGCCGGCCACGTCAGGCGGCAGGTCCGCGCCTACGTAAGTCGGCGCCGCGCTCTTCTTGGCGCACCCGGTCAAGGCCAGCCCCAGCACTACCGTGACACAAATCGATCGTTGCATTGGTCCCGCCCTCCAGAAGGGTGGGACAGTACGGGAACCTCGATCGAAAGGGAACCGCCTAAGGGTTTGGCTCGCGCACCACGTAGTGCCCGATGTCGTCGCCTAGGATTTCCCAATGGCTAGAGTCGCGCATTCGATTCGGACCAAACGAGTAGACGAAGACGACGCGGCGCCCTGTTTTCTTGTCGCATCGGTCACGAATCCAATACGGGGAGTTCCAAGGGTCGAGGAAGAACTCCGCGCGCGCTTCGGGAAGCCCACGCTCAGCGAGGCCCACGAAGGACATGTTTGGGAGCGGTCGCGCGTAGTTCTTCTTTTGGACGAGCGTGTAGACGCGCTTGTGGATTCCGCACTTCGTGATCACCAGCTTACTCTTGGCCTCGCCGAGCGTTTCGAGGTCGTCGCCCAGCGCTTCACTTTCTATCTTGGCCAACTCCAGGTTCGCAGGGTCCCCACTTTGACGATTCTGAGACCACCACGCCGTCGTGAAAGTGAGCACGACCACTACCGCGATGAGGCCCACCGACCGTACGAGGGAGCTCCGGCCACGCCCCTCGGAGAAGCGTGTCGCGTTTGCGATCGCAACGAACAGGAAGCCGAACCCCAGTGCGCACTCGACGACTTCTCCTGTGAACTTCCATGGATACCAGAAGTGGAGCCAGAACATCGCGAACATCGATGGCGTCAGCTCGATCGGTGGCGGCACCAATGCGATCCGGTCGAAGAACCGGCGCAAGAACGGAATCAGGGCGAACAGTGGCAACAGGACCCCGTAGCCGAGGATGATGCCACGAAACGCGTTCATCCGAACGTCGGTGCTGGCCAGGTTGTGGAGGTTGAGCTCCTGCTGGAAGTTCTCCGCTAGGAAGTAGTCGGGAGGCCGGTGGCCGAAGACGCGTTGCCCCCAAGAGATTTCTTCCATCGCCACGAACACGCAGAACAGCGAAAGCCCTACTAGAAACCAGGGGAGGGCGCCGCTCGTCCGGCGTTGGCGTGAAGCCGCGAGCGCGAACACGCCGCCCGCGACGAAGAAGCTGTAGAACGAAGCCCATTCGAGGGCCTGGTCCTCTTGGACGCTTCGATAGTACGCGTTCGGGTA
>CBDURI010000243.1:0-4626 GCA_965369435.1 uncultured bacterium | reverse complement strand
ACCAAAGATTGACGACTGACATCGAGAAGGGGTGAACCATGAAAATCGTGTTCGATAAGGAAAAATGCAAGCTGCACGCCCAGTGCCGCGGCGCCGCCCCCGAGCTTTTCTCGTTTGCGGATGACGGGAGTCTCGTGATTCTGGACGAGAACCCGCCCGAAGAGCTTCGTGAGGCGCTCCAAGACGCGGTAGACGCCTGCCCCGAGCAAGCGATTTCGATCGGAGAGTGATCCTGCGGGTGTGATAGCGTCGGCCGAGATGCCGAGGTTGCCGACTGGGCTCGTGCGAGGGGACGACGGACAGGCTCGCTGTTGGTGGGGCGCAAGCACGCCTGACTACGCCGCCTATCACGACGAAGAGTGGGGCTTCCCGGTGCACGACGACGTGCGCCTCTTCGAAAAAATATGCCTCGAAGGGTTTCAGTCGGGGCTGAGCTGGCTGACCATCTTGCGAAAGCGCGAGAACTTTCGGAAAGCGTTCTCCGGGTTCGATCATCACCGAGTTGCGCGCTTCAACCAGCGCAGCGTCGAGCGCCTTCTCGGGGATGCGGGGATCGTACGGCACCGAGGGAAGATCGAGTCGACGATCAACAACGCGAAGCGCGCGATCGAGCTCGAGGAGGAGTTTGGGTCGCTTTCCGCGTTTTTCTGGGACTGGGTGCCCCCCAAGAGCGAACGCCCTCGAACGATGACCAAGGGCTCTCTAATGAAGCTATCGAAAACTCCGACGTCCGCCGCCCTGAGCAAGGATCTCAAGCAGCGGGGCTGGTCGTTCGTGGGGCCGACGACCGCGTACGCGTTCATGCAAGCGATGGGCTTGGTAAATGATCATCTGGAGGGTTGCTTCGCCCGCAAACGCATCGCAAGAAGCAGCCGTGCCTGAGCTCACCGACACCTTCTTCGGAAACGAAATTCAAGCTTGGTTGATCGCTGCGGCGGTCACCATCGGCACGATGATCGTGCTGCGACTCATCGAGCAAGTGCTCATCGGGCGCATCGAGGCGCTTGCCCGAAGGACTCAGACCAGCATCGATGACGCGGTCATTGGGGCGCTTCGCAAGACGAAGCTGATCTATCTGTTCATCGTGTCCGTGTTCGTGGGCTCGGTTTGGCTGTCGCTGCCCGACGACGTCCGTTCGATTTTCGCGCGCGTCACCATCGTGGCCACGATCCTTCAGGCGGGCATTTGGCTCAGCACGGCGCTCCAGATCTGGCTCGAGAACTACCGCAAGGACGAGGCCGACGGCGCGAACCGAATGACGATGAACGCCCTGAGCCTGCTCGGTCGGATAGCGCTCTGGGCGACCGTTCTGCTGTTGATACTCGACAATCTCGGCATCGACGTGACCGCGCTCGTCGCCGGCCTCGGCATCGGTGGCATCGCGATCGCCCTGGCGGTTCAGAACGTGCTGAGCGATCTCTTTGCTTCGCTTTCGATTGTCTTGGACAAGCCGTTCGTACTGGGTGACTTCATCGTGGTCGGCGACATGGCTGGCTCGGTCGAGCACATCGGAATCAAGACGACGAGGATTCGCAGTATCTCGGGCGAGCAGCTCGTGTTCTCGAACGCCGATCTGCTCAACAGCCGCATCCGCAACTTCGGCCGAATGACGGAACGGCGCGTGGTCTTCTCGATCGGCGTCACCTACCAGACCTCAGCCGAGAAGCTCGAACAGATACCCAAGCTGATTCAAACCGCCATCGACTCGCAGTCGCGTGCCCGCTTCGACCGCTCCCACTTCGCCTCGTACGGCGATTCCGCCCTCAACTTCGAGACGGTCTACTACGTGGAATCCTCGGACTACGCCACGCACATGGACATCCTGCAGTCGGTCAATCTCGCCATCTACCGAAGCTTCGCTACCGAGGGCCTCGAGTTCGCCTACCCCACCCAAACGCTGTTCATCGAAAAAACTTGAGCCTGCCAACGAGGCGGCGGTCCCCGTTTTTCCAGGTTTTACCCTCTCGCAGAGGCGTCTAGGCGCTTTTCGGAAACAAACGGGGGTGGGTGACGTTAAAGGGGGGAGCCTTAGAAGACGGTGGAGCGATGAAGAGTTGGCGGACGATTGTATTGGGGGTTCCGATTTTGGTTTTCGCCATTTTGGTGGCCATCGGGGTGACGTCGACGCGCGCTGACTCTACTGACTCTAGGCCCCCACAGGACAAGCAAGCCAGTGCGCCGGCGAAAGGTGGCAAGCTCGCGAAAGCGACTTTCGCCGGCGGTTGTTTTTGGTGCATGGAGCCTCCGTTTGAGAAACTCGAAGGCGTGGTGAGCGTCACCTCGGGGTACACGGGCGGCAAGGAGACGGGGCCGTCGTACGAGGAGGTCAGCTCCGGCCGGACGGGGCACCTCGAGGCGGTGCAGGTGAAGTACGACCCGGCGATCATCTCGTACGAGTACTTGCTCGAGGTGTTCTGGCGGCAGATCGACCCGACCGATGACGGCGGTCAGTTCGCCGACCGCGGCAAGCAGTACCGTACGGCAATTTTCGCCCTCGGCCGCGAGCAACATGCACTCGCGACAGCCTCGAAAGCCGAGCTCGAGAAGAGTGGCATTTTCAAGGCGCCCATCGTGACCGAGATTCGCTGGGCTAGGCCGTTCTACGCGGCCGAGAGCTACCATCAGGATTATTACAAAAAGGATCCGCAGAGCTACAAGCGCTACCGCCGGGGGTCGGGCCGCGAGGACTTCCTGACATCCGTGTGGGGTAACCGACCACTCGAAGCACCCGTAAAACCCAAAGCCGCAAAGAAGAAACCGATGTCCGACAAGAGCAAGCAATTCGACAAGCCCGCGGAGACCGAGCTGCGCAAGGATCTAACGCCCTTACAGTACGCGGTGACCCAGGAAGAAGGCACCGAGCCGCCATTCCGAAACGAGTTCTGGGACAACAAGAAGGATGGCATCTACGTCGATGTCGTGAGCGGCGAGGCTCTGTTCAGCTCGACCGACAAGTTCAAGAGCGGCACCGGATGGCCGAGCTTCACCAAGCCCATCGCCAAAGAGAACGTCACGGAGCACACCGACCGCCAGCTGATGGCGACGCGGACCGAAGTCCGAAGCACGCAGGGTGACAGTCACCTCGGACACATCTTCGAAGACGGGCCGGCTCCGACCGGGATGCGCTACTGCATCAACAGCGCGTCCTTGCGGTTCATCGCCAAAGAAGACCTCGCAGAAGAAGGCTACGGCGACTACCTCGAGCTCTTCGAGTAGTGGCCTGACGGGACGGTGCTAACGTGGCCGTGATGTCTTTGCTCGGCCGCGGCCTGTCGCTCGTCTGGGAAGCACCGCAAACCGCACTCGGCGCGGCCATGCTGGGGGCGGAAGCGGCGCGAAAGCGCATCGTCCAGATCGAGGTCGAGGACGGCCGGTTGGTCGTCGAGTCCAGGGGGACCGGGATCTCGCTCGGGCACATCGTGTTCTGGAGCCGTGAAAACAGCCGTTGGCACGACCTGGATGCGCGAAACAGGGCCCATGAGCTCGGGCACACCAAGCAATCTCGGCTGCTCGGCTGGCTCTACTTGCCGGTCGTCGGCTTGCCGTCTATCTCGCGTGCAGCCTACGCCCTCGTCTTTCGCGAAATGACCGGCCAGCAATGGACCCGGTACTACGAGGGCTACCCAGAGAACTGGGCGGACCGCCTCGGCGGCGTGATTCGCGAGAAAGAGCAAGCCTGATGGAGCTTCAAACCGTCGGAACCAAATATCAGGGATTCCTCTACCGTCGCCAGCCACGCAACGTGTACTGGGAGACGACCATCTCGTGCGACCTCGCGTGCCAGCATTGTCGTGCGAGCGCGATCCCGCATCGCGACCCGGGCGAGCTGACGACGGAGCAGGGCAAGGCGCTCATGCGCAGCGTCCAAGAGCTCGGCAGTATGCTCGTGCTCACGGGCGGAGACCCACTCAAGCGGCCGGACATCGCCGAGCTGATCGAGTACGGGCGCTCGCTTCCAATTCACGTGTCGATTACGCCGAGCACGACGCCGCTACTGCAGCGCGAGACGGTCGAGCGGTTCCGCGATCTAGGTGTCACCGCGATGGGCGTCAGCCTCGATGGGCCCACCGCCGAGCTGCACGACGCGTTTCGCAACGTCCCAGGCACATTCGACTACTCGATGCGCGCGCTCAAATGGGCGCGCGAGTTCAATATCCCGGTGCAGGTCAACACGACCATCACCGCGAAAACGCTTCCGCACGTGCAGGCGATGTACGAGCTGCTGCGCGATACGGCGGCGCCTCCGGTTCGCCGGTGGAGCCTTTTCTTACTGGTGCCCGTCGGCCGTGGCTCCGAGCTCGACACGCCGAGCGCCGACGAGGTGGAGCAGCTGCTCGCCTGGGTGTATTCGATTTCAGACGAGGCGCCCTTCCGCGTGGGGACGACCGAAGCGCCGCACTATCGACGCTACTGGATCCAGCAGAAGCTCGCCGAAGGCATGTCGCTCGAGGACATCCAGGCGCGCGCGCGCCAGATGGCTTTTGGCATCCGCGATGGCAACGGCGTGATCTTCGTCTCGCACCTCGGCGAGGTGTACCCGGCCGGATTCCTGCCCTATCCGCTTCTCGGGAACGTGAAGGACCAGGCCCTGCACGAAATCTACCGTGAGTCCGAAGCGCTACACGA
>CBDURI010000242.1:0-4628 GCA_965369435.1 uncultured bacterium | reverse complement strand
GGCTTGACCATGGGCAGCCTGAGCGGCGCGGTGAATCTCAACGTGCGGTTGAGCGCGGCGGAAGCAGCAGGCTCTGTACGGATTATCAGCTCGCCGCGCGTCCTGACCCTGGACAACAACGAGGCGTCGATCTCGCAAGGTACGTTGATTCCTTTCTCACAGGTCAGCGCACAGGGTGTCAACACCGCCTTTCAGGAGGCAAAGCTCGAGCTCAACGTCACGCCGCACGTCACGAGCGACGGGGCTGTGGCGATGGACGTGAAGATCACGCGCAACGAGCCTGATTTCGGTCGAGTGGGCGCCAACGGCGACCCGACCATCCTCGAACGTGAGGCGGTGACGCAGCTCCTCGTCGACGACGGCGATACGGCGGTCATCGGCGGCATCTACACCCGGAACACCGGCCGCAACGTGGACCAGGTGCCGTTCCTGGGTGACATTCCGGTTCTCGGGGTGTTCTTCAAGCGTCGCCGGTTCCGCGAGGACCGGAACGAGCTACTGATTTTCCTTACGCCTAGGATTGTGAACAGGGCGCTCGCGCTTCCCGAATAGCCGCTTCCGCGACCGGTTCCGTGACTGAGGGTCAGGGGGCTCGTATGCTTCCGACTGTGCGTGTGTATCTGTCAGGGCCCATGGGGGCCGGGAAGTCGACTGTTGCCGGTGCGGTAGCGGACCTGCTTGGCACCCGCGCGCTCGATTTGGATGAGCGCATCGAGGAGCTGGCTGGTCGCTCCGTTGCCGAGATTTTTGCCGAGCGCGGCGAGGGTGCTTTTCGGGCTCTCGAGACGGAAGCGCTGGAAGGCTTGCCCGCCGACGTTGGCGTCGTTTCGCTTGGCGGCGGGACAGTGGTCGATGACGAGACGAGGCAGGCGCTCCTTCGTCAAGGCATCGTCGTGACGCTCACGGCCGACTCTGCCGTGCTTGCAGAGCGGGTGGGCGAGGGCGCGGGGCGTCCACTGCTCGGTGAGGATCCTCAGGGGGACATCGAGCGCATCTTGAAGGCGCGCGGCGAGGCGTATTCGGAAGCCCATGCCGTCCTCGATACGGCGAACCTCGACGTTGAGGAAATCGCGGCGGAAATCGTTGCGGTACGAAACCGCTCGCCAATTGTCGTGCCGTTGGGGTCCCGGACGTACTGCGTCGAAGTCGGCCGGGGCGTGCGTCACCGTGTCGGGATTCGGGCCAACGAGCATTCGACAGGGGAGGCCATTCTGGTTTTCGACGGGGAGGCTGACCGCCCCTGGCCCGCGGATGCGATTCGTGACCTGACCTTAGCGGGCAAACCTCCAATCGAGGTGAAGCTTTCGGGCTCCGAGGCAGACAAGAATATCGCCAGCGTGCAAAAGGTCTGGGACACGGCGCTCGAAGCCGAAATCGATCGGCGCGCCATCGTCATCGGCGTGGGAGGGGGTGTCGTTGGGGATCTGACTGGGTTTGCCGCGTCGACCTTGCTTCGAGGGCTGGCCCTCGGGCAGGTTCCCACCACGCTCCTCGCGATGGTCGACAGCTCGGTCGGTGGCAAGACGGGGTTCAACCGCCCCCGCGGCAAGAACCTCGTGGGCACTTTCTATCAGCCGAAGTTCGTGCTCTGTGATGTCGAGACGCTCTCGACGTTGCCGGGCGAGGAGCGCGTCGCCGGCTTGGCCGAAGCCGTGAAGAGCGCCTGGCTCGATTCCGAGGAATCGGTCGCCATGCTCGAACGCGATGCCGAGGCGCTGCTGGCTGGCGACGCCGACGCGACGATTCGCGCGGTGCGAATGTCGATTCTTCTCAAGTCCCGCATCGTCCACGAAGACGAGAACGAGTCGGGCCGGCGGATGCTTTTGAACTTGGGGCACACCGTAGGCCACGGGCTCGAGGCCGCGAGCGACTACCGAGGACTTCGGCACGGGGAGGGCGTCGCCCTCGGCATGATCGCCGCCATGCGCGTGGCAGCTCAGCTCGGCCGGGGGCGCCGTGAGGAGACGGAGCGACGGACACGGCTGCTTGGAAAACTGGGTCTACCCACCAACCTCGATGAACGACTGAACAGCCGTGCCCTGCGGTTCATCGGCTCGGACAAGAAGCGCCGCGGGGAAAGAATTCACTTTGTAATTCCGCGCCTTCCGGGCCAAACCGAAATCGAGCTCGTCGGTCTCGATGAGGTCCGGGCTGCGCTCGAGCAAGCCTGATCGACAGAAATTTGGCGGCGCACCCAGAGGGTCGATACCATGAAAGCACCCTCTGGAGGGGACTTATGAGTCGATTCATCTTCGTAGCTATGATGCTGGCGGTGACGGTTGCCGGGTGCAACCGTTTCCCTGATAACGGACTACAGATTGCGGCGAACATTCCGCCGGACCAAGGAGACTGTGGATTCAGCGCGGACGCGGAGGGCCGGCTCGCGCGCGGGCTCTATGACCTCGCGTATCCGCGTGACTACGTCATCGCTCCACTGCTCCAGAGCTATCTCGTTTCCAATGCCCTCGAGTTCCAGGGCGAGCAGAACAACCTTCAAGTCGACAACTACGACATCACGATACTGCTGCCGGACGACACCGTGCCGGTGCTTCCGGGGGGCCTACCCAATCCGTATCGCGTCAACACGAGCGCTGTCCTACCCGCAACCACGGGCACGAACATTTCGCAGGCGGTCGGTGTCGCACTCGGCATTCCGGCCTCGTACAAAGACGCGCTGCGGGCCATCGAGGCTGAAACCGGCTTTTCGTCGATTGTCCTTTCGATCCGCGCTGGCGGCACCACATTCGGTGGGTTCAGCCAACGCTCCGCGCCGTTCCGTTGGCCGGTAAACTTCTGCGAGGGCTGCCTCGGGGCCGTCTGCGAGACCGCAGACGAGCTTGAGGACAGCTGCTTGAAGGGCCAAGACAACTGGCAGTACTGTGCCGTCGTCATTCCCCCAACCGACCCCTAGCGTACTGAAAAAAAGTACGGCGGAACCAGTGCGACGTGCTCGCGAGACAGCGTGTAGAGCAGGTCGGCCCAAGGCTCGAGCGGTAGGGAAGCGGCTAGAGGATGCCGTCGAAGCCACAAGCGCTGTAGCGTTTGCGCGTCGTCGTCCCCGTTGCCACTCAACAGGTCGTTGATCGCGTCGAGCATGCCTTTCGTCGAAGGCCAGAGCTCCACAGGCGCGTCAGGGCCCAGACCACCGGCTGCGCGGGCCCGGATCAGTGCTTCGCTCAAGCCGGCCATCTCATCGATGAGGCCGAGCTCCATGCCGTCTTGCGCGGTCATCACGCGGCCTTCCGCTGCCCGCAGTACCGCTTCGCGCTCCATCTTGCGGCCGGTTGCGACCCGGTCGATGAACCGATCGTAGGTGTTGCGCAGCAGCTTCTCGAAAGCCTTGCGCTCGGCCGGGTTCAGCGGGCGAACGGGGGTCGACCACGCAGCATGCTGGCCACGCTGCAGGACGTACGTGCTCACGCCGATGTCCTCGGCGAGCCCCGCGAAGTTGAACTTCCCGCCGACGACGCCGATCGACCCGACCAGGCTGTTCGGGTGTGCGAGAATCTCATCGGCCGCGGAAGCGATGTAGTAGCCGCCGCTGGCGGCCATGTCGCCGACGCTTGCTATCAGCGGCTTGGCCTCCGCGAGGTGGCGCGCCGCATCCCACATCCGGTCGCTAGCGAGTGCCGAACCTCCGGGCGAGTTGATGCGCATGACGACAGCCTTGACGTTGTCATCGTCTTCGAGCCGCTTCATCGCCCGCACGAAGGGCCCGGACACCGCATCACCCGTCGAGCCGGACTCCCCGTCGGTAATGCTGCCGTTCACGAACACCAAGGCAACGCGCTCCCCGGCGGCCTCGGTCTTGTCGGACTCGCCGCTCAGCAGGTTCAGAAATTGGCCGAGGGTCAGTGGCTCCTGCTTGGGCAGCATGCGTGTGCGACGAATTGCATCGACGCCCGCCGCCTCTTTGATCTCCACGCGCGCTTCTCGAAGGAAGCTCACCGAATCCACCAGGCCCGCGTCCATGGCCGCCGCTGAGCCGTACGGGCCTTCGTCGATCAACCTCTTGGCCTCGCTGGGTCGCCCGTCGGTTCTCTCCTGGGTTGCCTCGATCAGAGCGGCGTACAGGTCGTCGAGGATGGCATCCATCGAGGCCTTGGCTTCCTTGGGCATGTCGTTTCGAATGAACATGTCGCCAGCGCCCTTGTATCGCCCCATGTGGATGATCTCGGCTTCGACGCCTACCTTCTCGAGCAGCGCGCGGGCGTAGATCATCACGGCCGCTGGGCCGATCAAATCGAGTGTGCCTGCCGGCGACATGCCGATCCGGTCGCACACGGATGCAAGGAGCAAGTAGCCAACGTTGTCTACGGTCTCGAAGTGGCAATGGACGGGTCTGTCCTCCGCGCGGAACTCGCCCAACGCCTCGACGAGGTCTCCGACGCTGCCCCAGGCTCCCTGAAGCGGGCCCACCCGTACGAAGAGGCCTTTCACGTTTTCGTCGTCCGTAGCGTCCCAGATTCGGGTAAGGACGTCGTGAAGCGTGGGCTGTGGGCGCGAGAAGGGGTCGTGCTCCGCTCCATCCGGAAACGCCTGCAGAAGCCGTAGCTCGCGAACCTCCGGCTCGTCTACGGTTTCGCTTTCTTCGCTACATGAGGCAGTGACGAGGAGCGTGAAAATCG
>CBDURI010000241.1:0-4650 GCA_965369435.1 uncultured bacterium | reverse complement strand
CGGCTCATGATCCTACACAACTCGAAAGCCCGTTTGATTTCGATCGGTTAGAAGGCAGTGTTGCGGGCGGCGCGGCGCTGTGATCTACCGAAGCGTATGGGCGAACAAGAACCGTCGGTGCACGGCGAATACGAGGGGGCAGAGCTGGGTGATCGACGGCTCAACGCTCGATTGCAAACCATAGCCGAAGCGCTCGAGGCCAAGCCATCTGCAGGGTTTCCAAATGCCATGACCGAGGCGGAGCTGGAGGCTTTCTACAGGTTTCTGAGTAACGACCGCATCGATGCCGATCGCATTTTGGCGCCGCACATCGAGGCGACGTTGGGACGATGTGCGGGTCGGGACACCGTGCTTTGTGTGCAAGACACCACCGTATTTAAGTTTGGCACTCCACGAGAAGGACTTGGCGAGTACGCGGGTCAGACGCTGTTCGGACACATCGCGATGGCGGTGGGGCTCGATGGCGTCGCGCTTGGCGTGGTGGGTCTGAGCCCCTGGGCGCGAGGCAACGACACGATGAGACAGCGTCGGCTTCGCGGTGAGAAGATTCCACACGGCGGGGACGGCTGGCCGAATGAACAAGACCGATGGATGTCGACCGTCGCACAGACCGAAGAGGTCTTTGAAGACGGTCCTTCGCTCATCCACGTCATGGACAGTGAGGCCGACGACTACGCCATCTTGCGCAAGCTGCTCAACGGACAACATCGATTCATCATTCGCGCCGGCGGTAATCGTCGACTGCAGGCGGAGGAGGACGAACCGAACAAACTCAAGGAATTCGTGTCGTCTAGTCCGATCGTGTGCACGCGCGAGGTGCATCTATCGAAGCGAGTCAAGACACGATTTCGGGTCAACACCAAACAAAAACTTCCTCGCCAATCGCGGCAAGCCACCTTGTCGATCGGAGCGGGTGCAGTGCAGCTTCGAGCTCCGCAATACTACCGAAAGAAGGTCGCACACCCGTTGGCGCTCCACGTGGTGTGGGTACGCGAGGTCGATGTGGAGGACGGTATCGAGCCGGTCGAGTGGACCTTGATGACGACCGAGCCGATCGAGACGGAGGAACAAATCTTGGCCGTAGTCGACAGCTACCGGCATCGGTGGAAAATCGAAGAGCTATTCAAGGCGCTCAAGACGGGATGCGCCTACGAGAAGCGGCAACTCGGGAGCTATCGGACGCTCGTGAACGCGCTTGCGCTACTGCTGCCGATTGCATGGAACCTGCTGCGGCTCAGGACCATCGCGCAGCAAGAAAACGACGAACCGGCCGAGACTGTGCTGTCCTCGGTCGAGCTCGACGTGTTGCGCCATGCGGCCGAGAAGCCGCTACCCAAACATCCCACCGTACGCCAAGCCATGCTGGCCATCGCCAGGCTCGGCGGTCACCTCAAACGCAACGGCGAACCGGGATGGATGGTGCTTGGTCGTGGCTACCTTAAACTGCTCGACCTCGCTCAGGGCTTTCTCATCGCGAAAAGATGTGATCAATCATGAGCCGCGCGGCCTCATCAAACGTGATACTTGGCGGTGGCCAGCGTAGCAGGGTGCCCGAATCTCAACCCGGGAAGATTCTTAGCCGCCGGAGATGTCGACGTATGTAGGGGCGCGGGGGAACGCGACATGGGGTGGAGTCGGCGTGTGAGTGCCAATCTGCATGCGTGCAACCACCGCAGATTGGCGCGAGCTCCGAGGGGCGGGTTGCGTGGCCTAGGTCCCCAGTCCATCCGGCCACCTTTGCAAGCCGCCCCGTCCGGCGGAACCGCGTGTCGTGTTCCCCCGCGCCCCGGCACGTTCTAACCCCGCTCCTTCCAGACGCTCAGGGCTTTACCGCGCCGTACCAACTCTCGACGCTGCGCCATTGTCCCCATGGGAAGACCGCGGCCGAGAGCAAACCCGCGGACGCCCATCCGCCGATCACGAGCCAGGCTCCGGTCGGGGCAGGATCCATGCCCAAGAGCACCACGATTCCGGCGAGGCATGCCATCGTCTTGTAAATGACCAGGTACTGGAGGAACACGAGGTAGCGGACCGGCCACACGATGCCGAGCGCAAACATGGCGCCTTCGCCCATGATCGCCCCTCCGTACAAGGCCTGGACGAAAGGGTCTGGTCCGACGTCCACGCCCATCACGCCCCAGGCGGACGTTGGATCGGCCATCATCCATGCGCCCAGAACGAAAGAAGATGCGGCAAAGAAGAAGAAGACCAGACGAATCAATTGGATCCGCGATTCGGAAGGGCCACCGTTGCTCATGCGCGGAACATAGGCAGAGAGGAGCTGCGTTCGCAAGTGCGATTCACAAGCCGAGGCGCTGCGGAAGAATCTCCAGCACGCCTCGCTCCGCGTCGTTCTGGTCCTCGCCGATCGAGATGACATCGAACTTTCCATGTTCGTGCAGGGGACCGATGTTGTAGAAGATGAATCGGCCCTGTCCGCTCTCGGTATGGAAGACTAGATCCCCCGCGAGCTCGAGGAGGTCGGTCAAGCTCGCTCCGATGAGCTCTGGGAACACGAGGTCCTGAGCGCGGTACGCCGGGCGGGGTCCCTGCAGGAGCCGATCGAGCAGACTCATCGGTGTGCTAGTCCCTCCCCAGCGCCCGTTGCACTCGGTGAACACGACTTCGAACTCGCCATTGGGGTCGCCCGTCACCAAGTGGTCGAACGAGCAGCGGCCGACATATCCGAGCTCTTGCAGCGCGGCCGCAACCAAAAGCGCGCCCGTCGCAAGCTCCTGATTCACCGCATCGGGTAGGGTAGAGGGACGGCTGCCGACGAAGACCTTCTCTTCGCCCTTCAAGATCTGCTCGTAGATGCCATCGAGGCGTGGCTCGCCTGAGTCAAGAGGCGGGATCCAGAGCTGTGTCGAAGGCGACAGGTCGGTATCGAGCCAAGCGACGGTCAGCACCTCTTCGCCGACCGGCCACTCCGTACGACGTAGGAACTCCTGCACCGCGTCCGCCGCGTCAACCTCCGCATGCACGTCGCGCGACGCGAACACGGCGTTCCCCATTGCGGATGCGCACCTGGTCCGTTTCAGGCCAATCCGATTGTGCCGCTGCGCCATCATGCGCAGATCGGTTTCGATTGCGGCCGCGTCTCGCGAAATTCGCGTTTCGACCAGAGCCTCGCGCCCAAGCACGCGCGCGACCAGCTCGTCGAACAATGCCTTGTCGTTCGCGATCCACGTGACGGGTGGCGGCGGCGAGATCACGCGCACCGAGGTGCGGCTGTCCACGCTGAGCATTGCCGCGAGCTCCCACACATCTTCGATGCCCATGTACGGATGAACCGTCATGCCTCCTGCATCTCTTGCGGCTTCAACCAGGCGCGTGCGTGTGTCGCCCGCGGTACAAGCGCGAGCTACCGCAATCGGGGGCCCAATCGGATCGGCCACCAGGTGTTCGGGCGCACCCATATGCAGTGTGTCGCGGCAGTACGGTTCATAGCCGCCAGCTTCGGGCGTGACAGTTACGTAGACGTCGTGATCCGCTGCACGAAGCCGGCCGCGATGCTGGTACTCCTGGACCCCCGCGACATCGACGAGAAACGGAATCCCGGATACGTCGTCGAGCTGTAGAGTGGGACGCGGCGTGTCGCCGGGCCGCCAGCGCTGACGCTCGTATGGGCGCAGCTGGCCCGCCATGTCGATCTCCCCGCCGAGCTCCCGCCCGGCAACGCGTGCTCGTTCCAAGTCGGGGACACGATGGCCGGGGGTCGCGCTCACAGGCCCCCTTTTAGCGCAGCTCTACGTCGTTTCCAACGACCCTACTCGGGCAGCGCGGCCGGGGCGTACTCTTCGAGGAACCCGTTTACCGATGCCCAGTACACATCGTGGTCCGTCCACTTGTTCCAGAGCGCGCGTGAGCCGTGCTGACCTTTGGATGCTGGGGTGAAGAGGATCTTTCTCTTGGCTGGAGAGGCGTCGAAGATGGGCTTCGCGACTTCCCGTTCCTTTTTGGACGAGGTGACGAAGACCGGTTGCTTCACGCGTTTGGCGAACGCTCGGATGTAGTCCGCGCCCTGTTTCTTGAAGTACTCGCCCGGGGAGAAGGCCATGACCCCGACGACGTTTTGTGGATGCTCGGCTGCCAGGCGAAAGACCAACGACGACGAATAGGAGCTACCCCAGACGATGATGCGCTGCGCTTTGAGCTCCTTGCGCGCGTAGGCCAGCGCGGCCGTCATGTCGACGTACGCGTCCAGGTAACTTCGGGCCAAACCCATCCGGGTAGCTCGGTAGTGCGTTTCGTTCCGAACACTGTTGACCGCACCGCCGGAACGCTGGTCAACCGCCATTACCCGATATCCGGCCTTGACGAGCTTGGGCGCGATCTCGCGATACTCCCCGCGGCTCCAGCCGGCCTGATGAAAGAGTAGGATCAGCGTCGCGGACTTGTTCTTGGTCGCGTACACGTCGGCTCGGCCTTGGATGCCCCCTGCCGTGGGAAAGTCGACACTCTTGAAACCATCCTCCGCAAACGCAGTGCCGGCCGAGCCGAGCAGCATCATGGCAATCGTTGCCTGTATCCAAAACCACTTCCGCATTCACTTCTCCTTCAGTGCACCCATACGGGCCGAAAGCTACCCGATCTCAGCCGACTTCCAAGACGACTTTGCCCCTCGCACGCTTGGTTTCCATGTACCTG
>CBDURI010000240.1:0-4657 GCA_965369435.1 uncultured bacterium | reverse complement strand
TCTTCCCAATACGCCGACATCGACGGCGCGCCGAAGATGTTTTGGTACTGGCCCGTCTCCAAGTCGACCGTGCTGGCAATGGGTAGCGCGCGACCCTGCTCGTCGTACTGGCGAGCACCGGCCAGCGCGACGTCGTAAACCTTCTCGCGCGCCCTGCCCGCGGCGTCGACCCAGCCTTTGATGATTTGCATCCGGTCGAGGTTCGCACCGGCTGGATCCCTCACGGCATACATCAGGAACTTCGGGGCTTCGTCGTCGGGCGCGTGGGTCAAGTCGCTGCCCATGGGGTGGCCGAAGCTATATCCAATGCTGACCAACCCGGGGCTCGAGGCGTTCTTGCTCTTGAAGTGCCAACCCCCGAAGAAGCGGACACGGATGCGGGGTCCGGTCGTGGCGTAGACTTCCTTTCGCTTGAACGCCGCGAACAAGGAACCACGGGTGTTCTCCTCTGCCCATACCGCTGCCAGGCCAGACGCGCTCATGTCCGCGCCGCTCAGGCCGGCAGCGCTCTCGGTGAAGGTGGTCTCCGGAGTCGAGTCCATCGCGGTCTTGCCCCAGAAGTTGTTCTCCTCTGCGGAGGCCAGCCCCGTATGGGAATCGGTCGAGCCGACCAACCCGAACTTGTAGGGATTCGCGCCGACGTTCTGGTCGATTTGCATGCCACGCTGCAGCGCAGAGCGAACGTAGTCGCCCTCGCTTACCTCGGCCTGACCGCCCCCGACTTTGAGCAGATGCGAAAAGGTCTCGAAGCCGGCCAGTTCGTCGTTCGGCGAGAGCTTCGGGTGCGTCTCCGAATCGCCCTTGATCTGTGTGACCTCGACCACCGGCTCCCAGCGCATCCGCATGCGCGCGTACTGCGCCGTGATCGGCCGCCCCTCGCTGTCCACCTCGTCGAACATCAGGCCACCACTGATGTTCGAGTTGTGAGGGATGGCGACGAAGTCGGTACCGACCCGCTCGCTGGTTTCTTCGAGCCAGGCCCACAAATCCTCCGGCTTGTCGCTGTCGAAGGAGCTGAACGGGAGAAAAGCACGGGCCTTCTCTTCGCCGTCCGGCATGAACACGACGCGGTGAAGGTTGTTGCCGTTCGGCGTCGATGTCCACTCCCAGCCGATGAACGATGTAAACGAGCATGGCGCGTAGTGGCGCTCCGCGGCCTGGACGACGTCACCCCACGCCGCCCCTTTGATGCTCTCCGTGTCGAAATCGGCAATGGGCGTGTTGGAGTTGATGGCGGCACCGAACTCGTGCTCGAAAATCTGCGCGCCTTTCCCGGCGCTCATCATCTCAATCCACTTGCGGCCAGTGGGAGTATTGCTGAGCTTGGGATCACCGCTCATGAGCCTCTGGGGAACCGTCAACATCTCCGCGTGATCAGCCACGACCAAGAAATCGAGCGGCGTCTGAATCTGCACGCGTGATTGCGTCGACGGGTGGACGACTGGAAGCCCCTGCGCCCAACGGTAGGCCGTATCGGGGCCGGCCGAACGGTTCCCAAGAAAGTACGCGTCCGCCGAGTAACTGGTGTGCAGGTGCGTGTCACCCCAGTAGAGACGCGTGGGCTCCTTGGCCATGACGCCCGGGCTAGTGGGGGGCACGCTTCCGCAGCCCGTCATGAGCGTGACGAGGATCCCGAGGCGTGTCGCTACAGCCCGCATCTAGTACTGCAGCCTTATCCCGATGGACCAACTGAATCGCCCGTCGTCTGTGGTCTGAACGTACACGAACGGCATCGCGGCCACCATGAAGAAGGTCAATCGGTATCCTACACCCACCCGCGCCTGCGCGGCCGTGCCTAGATCGTCGAAGAGAGCTCCGGCCTGCATGAACACTTTCAGATCGCGCACCGGCCACCAGCCAATGCCGCCACCGACCCACCAATCTTGCGGCCCTTTGAATAGTTTGCCGATTTTCTGCCCTAGCACTTCCACCGAGATGCCGTTGAACTTGTGATCGATGTAGTATTCGTAGCCCGCGCCCCACGTGAGCGCTTTGCCGTCCATGTCTGGAGAACGGGTGGAGCCGAAGTCCATGTGGACGTGGTGACCGCGCTCTCGAAACTTGAGCTTGTAGTTCTGCAGATCCTGTGGGCTGGGAGCTACGCCGGCATTGTTGAGGAGGACCAGGATGAGGGCCGTCAGCATGGGCGGCTACCCCTCTTCCTTCATCAGCATGATGCCGTCGGGCCTACAGCGCTGGCATTCGGAAGGACCGAATCGGATGATCGTACCGTGGACCCATCGGCCGTGCATGTTGATGGCCGGAATCACGGCGTGACCGCCGGAGTCGCAGACATACGTGCCGACGACTTTGCGGAACTCATCCTCGTTGCTCGGCAACTGCGGGACGGAAAATGCCGCGATATCGACGACCCCGAGCTCTTCGTAGGGCTCGACGATGCGGTTGCGAATCACGCGGTAGTCGCAGTCGGGGCCGCGTGCCGCATAGGTGCCGCCCGTTTTACGGTACTCCCCCGAGCCGCCACAAGCGACGAGGCCGAGCACGAACAGGCTCCCAAGGAGAAGGCGAATCGAGGACACGATCAGGAGGGACAGTGCCAGGTATGCTCCGCAGTCACAAGTGGTTGCGGCGTCCACTGACCTAGCCTACGAGTCCCCTGAGCGATCACATCTGGAGGAACGCATGAAGCCACTGCCAACCGCGCCGACATCGTTGCTCGTCATCTCGGCGTGCGGGCTTCTTGCCGCGTGCAGCCCGAGCGCTGGCCCCCCCGCCTACACCACAGCGGCCGCGGTGAGAGCCGAGCCGACGCAGATCTTCTGGGGCGACACGCATCTGCACACGAGCTACTCGCCCGATGCCTACTTCTTCGGCAACGAGACGGCAGATCCGGAGACCGCGTATCGCTACGCACGAGGGTTCCCTGTCTTTCATCCCTACCACAAAGCGAAGATCCAAATCGGCACGCCCCTCGACTTCCTCGTAGTAGCCGACCACGCAGAGATGATGGGCGTGCCACTTCGACTCTTCCAAGGTGACGAGCGTCTGACGAAGACCGCAACCGGAAAGCGGTTCATCAAGATGATCGAGGCAGGCAAAGGCCAAGATGTGTTCTTCGAGTTCATCGACGGCATCAACGAGAACCAGCCGTTTGATGACTTGAATGGACAGGACGTGAGGCGGACGGTTTGGGACGACATGGTTGCAATCACCGAACGCCACAACGCCCCCGGACTGTTCACCTCGTTCATCGGTTGGGAGTGGACGTCTACTCCCACAGGCAAGAACCTCCATCGCGTGGTCTTCATCCCTCAGGGAGGCGAGGTCGCTTCGAAGTTCATCCCCTACAGCTCGTTCGACAGCAACAAGCCCGAGGATTTGTGGGCGTGGCTCGAGGAGACCTCGTCTCGCACGGGCGCAACATTCACCGCTATCCCGCACAACTCGAATCTCAGCGGCGGCTTGATGTTCAACGATGTGGACAGCGAGGGCCGGCCCATCACCGCCGACTACGCGCGCACGAGAATGAAGTGGGAGCCCGTCATCGAAGTCACGCAGATCAAGGGCGACTCCGAAACCGACCCCATCCTTTCGCCGAACGACGAGTTCGCAGACTTCGCGCCTTTCAAGCACATGCTCGACTCGGAAGCGCTCAAGTCGGGGGCAGAGCCTCAGCTTGGGCCGGGCGACTTCGCGCGCGCAGCCCTCCGACGAGGACTTGAAATCGAAGCCAAGGTCGGGGCCAATCCATACAAGTTCGGGATGATCGGCTCTACAGATTCGCATACGGGGATGGCCTCCGCCGAGGAGAACAACTTCCATGGCAAGACCGCCTTTGATTCGACGCCGGCGAACAAGTTCGACACCTTCCTCGGGATCAAAGGATTCGGCGCGGACATGTCCGCTGCGGGGCTGGCAGGCGTCTGGGCAGAAGCGAACAACCGCAGCGCCCTCTTCGCGGCCTTCCAACGCAAAGAGGTTTACGCGTCGACCGGTCCGCGCATCCGCGTCCGTTTCTTTGGTGGCTGGAGCTTTGCCGACGACGACGCCGCACAGAAGGACATCGCACAAATCGGATACGACAGCGGCGTGCCCATGGGCGGCGACCTCACCCAAGCCCCCGAGGGCAAGGCACCGCGATTCCTCGTCTACGCTATCAAGGGTCCACGCGGCGCGAACCTCGACCGGGTTCAGGTCGTCAAGGGCTGGCTCCGCGAGGACGGGAAGGCCGAGGAAAAAGTGTACAACATTGCCTGGTCGGATGACCGTAAGCTCGACGCTGACGGCTCACTCACCCCCGTCGGCAACACGGTCGACCTAACCACCGGCCGCTACACCAACGAAATCGGCGACGCCCAACTCTCCGTTGTCTGGCAAGACCCCGACTTCGACCCCGCCACGCGCGCCTTCTACTACCTTCGAGTCCTCCAAATCCCGACGCCACGCCACACCCTGTACGATGCCATCGCCCTCGGCATGGACCCCAAAGAGACCGGCCACCCCTCGACAATCCAGGAGCGCGCCTACTCCTCCCCCATCTGGTACACCCCCTAACTCGACCGGGGGGACAGTCCCCTGTGTGAAAGGGTTGGCTTCTCGTGAAGAGGTTTCTCAAAGAGCCGTTGGTCCACTTCCTCGCGGCGGGGCTCGCTCTGTTCGTGCTGTTTGGTCTCGTCAATCGAGACGGGCCCGAAGC
>CBDURI010000239.1:0-4693 GCA_965369435.1 uncultured bacterium | reverse complement strand
GCGTGCACCCACCGCCGATTGGCGCGAGTATCGAGGGGCGGCTTGCGTGGCCACCGTCCCCCAGTTCTTTCGGCCACCTTTGCAAGCCGCCCCGTCCGTTGAAACCCCGCGTCACGTTCCGCCGCGCCCCGGCTCTCCGGCGCGTCAGTCGCTTAACTCGTTAGGCGGTCTTCCCGATCATCAATCCAAAGAACGACGTTCCGGTGTATTTCATCATTCCGGTGATGTAGACGAGGGCGATAGCGCCGTCGAAAACGCAGATGCCGTATTGCCAGGAGTCGGCGAGGCCTTTCGGAACCATGTAGATGATGGCGGCGACGGCGGTTACACGGACGAGGGCCTGCCAGAAAATGATGGGCGCGCGCGCCTTCATGTCTTGTGCCGACCACATGAGCGCGGCGCCGGCGAATATCAAGAAGGCGCCGCAGGTCATCAAGGCGCCGAAATGAGTGTCTTGCGGTTCGAGAATGGCCGCCGCCCAAGTCGCGAGGCCGATCGGAATATCCAGAAACCCGGTGATCAAAACGAACTTCCTCAACACTCTGCTCTCCTCTTGCGCTCTCGGATGAGTAGCGGGGCCGAGCTTAGGCGACCTTTGCATCGGTGTCACTTGGTTGCGCGGAACGGGCATGACCACTAGACCGGAGAGCGAGCGTGGCAGCCTCCTCCGAATTCGATCCGGACCAAGAGCGCGGGCCCGTCGCCTGGATGGCGAAGAACCCCGTCGCCGCCAACGTGCTGATGCTCATCCTGATCGTGGGCGGCCTCGTGACACTGGCGGCGGGGATCAAGCAAGAGGTATTCCCCGAGGTCGACCTCGACGTCGTACTGGTCGAGGTCGTCTATCCGGGAGCGAGTCCCGCAGAGGTGGAACAGGCGGTCGTTCTCGCGATCGAAGAAGGGATCCGGGGCGTCGACGGCATCAAGGAGGTTCGTTCGACGTCTCGCGAAGGCTCCGCGACGGTGACTGCGGAGCTCCTCCTCGGCACCAAGCAGGATCGCGCACTGAACGACGTCAAGAGCGCGGTCGACCGAATCACCTCGTTTCCAGCCGACGTGGAACGTCCGACCGTCAGCATTCTTGCGCCGCGCCAGCAGGCGATCTCGATCGTGCTCTATGGCGATGTCGACGAGGCCACCCTACGCGCCGTAGCTGAAAACAGTCGACGCGAGTTGCTACGCGACGAGCGCATCACCTACGTGGAGCTGACGGGCATCCGTCCCCTCGAGATCAGCATCGAGGTCCCGCAAGCGCAGCTTCGCAAGTACCATCTGACGCTCGACGAAATCGCTGCGCGAATCCGGGCCGCATCGGTCGAGCTCCCGGGAGGAGCCGTCAAGACCACGGCAGGCGAGGTCCTGCTTCGAACCACCGAGCGACGCGATCGGGGCCACGAGTTCGGCGACATCGTGCTGCTGAGCCCACCGGACGGGTCCCAGGTGCGCGTCCGCGACATCGCAACCGTGAAAGACGGCTTTCAGCAGAACGACCGCAGAGCCACGTTCAATGGCAAGCGGGCTGCGATGATCAACGTGTTCCGGGTCGGCGACGAAACGCCTCTGACAGTGGTCGCTGCCGTCAAAGAACATGTCGCGGAGCTGCAGGCAACGCTGCCCCAAGGCTTGCACGCCGCGCCCTGGTTTGACGCCGCGGAGATATACGAGCAGCGGCTCTCGCTCCTGATGCGCAACGCGCGTATCGGCCTCCTCTTGGTACTCCTGATCCTAGGACTCTTCCTCGAAGCCCGCCTCGCGTTCTGGGTCACGCTAGGGATTCCCATCTCGTTCTCGGGCGCTCTGCTGCTCTTCCCGGCAGCCGACCTCTCGATCAACATGATCTCCCTCTTCGGGTTCATCGTGACCCTCGGCATGGTGGTCGATGACGCGATCGTGATCGGCGAAGCCATCTACAAACAGCAGTCCGAGGGCAAAGGGCTCCTGGAGTCGGCCATCGCCGGTGCGAAGGAGGTCGCTCAGCCGGTGGTCTTCGCCATCGTCACCACCTGCGTGGCGTTTGCACCCATGCTTCTCGTGCCCGGCGTCATGGGCAAGTTCTTCCGGGTGCTCCCGACGCTCGTGATCGCGGTTCTCCTGATCTCGTTGCTCGAGTCGCTTCTGATCCTGCCCGCTCACCTCGCCCACGGGATGCCTTGGTGGTTGAGAACCGTACTTGCGCCCTATCTCTGGCTGATGGAGCGCGTCGCCAAGTTGGAGGTGCCCCGGCGACTAGAGGAGTTCATCAAGCGCGGGTATCTCCCCCTGCTGCGCAGAGCGCTGCGCTGGCGATATTTTACGATCGCCGCGGGAGTGGCCATCGTGATCCTCACGGCGGGTGTGGTCGCGGGCCGAGTACCCTTCACGTTCATGCCGAAAGTCGAAGGCGACTTGATCACGGCCCAGTTGAAGTTGCCGGTGGGAACACCGATCGCGGTGACCGAGCGCGTCACCGAACGTATCAGCGCAGCCGCGCGGTCGGTTCTCGAGGAAGCGGAGCAGGCGATGGCGGAACCGCAACCGATTTCGCGCGGCCTCTATCAGGACGTCGGCGCCAGCTCGACGCTCGAACCGGGGTTCGATGGGGTATTCGCAAGGGAAGGCACGGAGCGATCCACGGTGATGATCTACCTCGTGAGCTCCGACGAGCGAGAGCTCACCACGCAGCAGTTTGTGGAGCGCTGGCGCCAAGCGATCGGCGAGATCCCCGGCGCCGAGTCGATGGTGTTTAGGTACGAGTTCGGGATCGAGCCCGGCAGTCCCGTCGACATCCAACTCATTCACGAAGACGTGGCGACCCTGGAGACGGCAGCTCTGCGGCTCGCGTCGGAGATCGCGTCCTATAGCGGTCTCCGCGACATCGACAGCGGCGTCACGAAAGGAAAGGAGCAGCTCGATTTCCGCCTCACCGACGTGGCAGTCGCGCAGGGGCTCACCGAGATCGAGCTAGCTCGCCAGGTTCGTGCCTCGTTCTTCGGCTCTGAAGCGCTTCGCCAACAGCGTGGGCGCGACGAAGTCCGGGTCTACGTGCGACTGCCTCGCGAAGAACGGGAGTCTCTGTACCACGTCGACAACCTCATCATCAGGACGCCGTCCGGCGGGGAGCTACCGGTATCGGAGGCCGCAACCGTATCGCGCGGCCAGGCTTATACCGTCATCAACCGGACCGACGGACGCCGCAACATCAGCGTCGTGGCTGACATCGCGGATGAGGACACCAATGCGAACGAGATCAACGCACAAATCCTTCAGCGTGAGCTACCGCAGCTCCTCGCAGACATCCCCGGTCTGGCTTACGACCTCGGCGGCGTGCAAGAGCGACAAAGCGAGACGATGAAGGCCTTGGGTCTCGGTTTCCTTCTCGCGCTGATCACGATTTTTTCGATTCTCGCAGTCGTATTCCGAAGCTACTCCCAACCGATTCTAGTGATGTCCGGCATCCCTTTCGGCATGGTCGGCGCGGTTTGGGGCCACGTGGTGATGGGCTTCAACCTCAGCCTGATGAGCATGCTTGGCCTGGTCGCGCTGTCCGGAGTCGTGGTCAACGATTCGCTCATCCTCATCGTGGCCATCAACCGCTACCGCGAAGAGGAAGGCCTCGGCCTGTGGGAAGCCGTCCTCGCGGGCGGGGCGCGTCGCTTCCGCCCCATCCTGCTCACCTCACTGACGACGTTCTTCGGACTTGCTCCAATCATCTTGGAAACCTCGGTTCAGGCGCGCTTCTTGATCCCGATGGCGGTGTCGCTGGGGTTCGGAGTGCTTGGCGGCACCTTCATCATGTTGCTGATCATCCCGTGCGGCTATCTCGTCCTCGAAGACGCCCGCCGAACGACAGGAAACCTCTTCGCTCGGCTGGGCGGCAACCCGACGATGCCGCCCCCGGGGCCCCCAACAGGCGAGCTCGACTTTCTCGCCGGCGACAGCGTGCGTCCGCAAGTGTGATCTCCCCCACAATGAGGCGCCGTTGCCATTGACGCCCCGGGCGCCCACCTCGACACTGATCGATGGGGATCGCGACTCCGTTGGGAGCGCGTCGTGTCAATGGTTTGGGGGAACCGATGAAACGCTTTGCTTTCGTTCTTGGGGTGTTCTGGATAGTGACGGTGGGGGCCAGTGCGCAGACGCTGCCCAACGAGTTCTCGGTCGAACAGAACGGCGTGCCGCTCGCGGGGTCGAACGGAGAAGTCGTAGAAGACGTGCCCGAAAAAACCAAGGCGTACGACAAGAAGGTCGGCGGCAAGGTTTGGCTCGAGGCCACCGCGGGCCCCTCTCGCTTCAACGTCACGCAGTTCCGAACGCTCGGCATCATTCCTCAGAATCTCCGGCCGCTGATCCCGAGAGTGGTCGTGCGGGGCCCGGAGTTCGGGGCCGCCCTTCGTTTTCGCACCGGGTCATCGACGATTGGCGTCCGGTTCAAGCGCGCGGACTATGACCCGTTCGACCTGACGACGGTCGGATTGGACCTCGGATTCCTCATCCGCGCCGTCCCCTACGTGCACCCATCGATTCGGCTGGGTTTCAACTACTACACCACCACCGGAGGCCTCGCGATTCCGGGCTTGAACAATCTGCTAACCAACGTCAAGAGTCACGGTGGCGGCGCATCGATAGGCGTCGGCCTTCGGATCCCCCTCGTGAAGTGGTTGTCGATCGCCGCTGACTTCGATTACTCGATCATCGGTCTAGTCTTCCAGGGCAA
>CBDURI010000238.1:0-4697 GCA_965369435.1 uncultured bacterium | reverse complement strand
ACCTCGGAGGCGCGGGCGCGCATCACATCGGTCGATGCTAGGAGCGCAGCCGGGTCCATGTTGCCCTGCAGGGCAACACCATCGCCGAGCACCGACCACGCGTCATCGAGTGAGATACGCCAGTCGATGCCAATCACGTCGCCACCGGCTTCTTTGATCGCCGGATAGAGCTCCGGGTTGCCGGTGCCGAAATGGATCGCCGGCGTGCCCTTGGGGAGCTTGTCGAAGATCGCCTTGCTGTGCGGCATGACGTATCGCCGGTAGTCGGACGGCGACAGGCAACCGACCCAGCTGTCGAAGAGCTGCACCGCTTGTGCGCCCGCATCGATCTGCGCGATCAGGTAGTCGGCGATCGCATTCGAGAGCCTGGCCATGAGCGAGTTCCACAAACCTTCGTCGCCGTACATGAGCTTCTTGGTCTCGAAGTAGTTCTTCGAGCCGCCGCCCTCGATCGCGTAAGACGCCAACGTGAACGGCGCGCCAGCAAACCCGATGAGCGGAACGTCGAGCTCCGGACGCGTGGTGCGAATCGCGTCCATCACGTAGGAGAGCGAGCCTGCCGCATCGATGCGCTCCGGAATCGCGTCCACCTGTGCGGCCGTGCGAATCGGGTTCAAGATCTTCGGTCCGTGGTCGTCGGTGAACTCGAAACCGATTTGAAGAGGCTCCAGGATCAACAGAATGTCGGCGAAGATGATCCCCGCATCGACCCCGAGCTGATCGACCGCCCGAACCGTCACCTCGCAGGCGAGCTCCGGCGTCTTACAAAGCTCGATGAAGCTCACCCGCTCGCGCAACGCCCGATACTCCGGCTGGTAGCGCCCCGCCTGCCGCATGATCCAAACCGGCGTGTAAGAAGTCGGCTCCCGCCGACAAGCGTCCAAGAACACACTCATGCGCGCAGGTGTAGCATGGTTAGCCGCACCGCTACATGGCGATGGGGGGGTCGGTGGGGACGTTTTTTACTAGGGCGCGTGTTTCGGCGAGCAGGAAAATCGAGCCGGCGACGACGACGAGACCGTTCGGACCGGCCGCGCGTTTGGCGCGGGCGACAGCATCGCGGATGCTACGGGCGACGGTTCCCTTGCGGATCTTGGCAAGCCGCGCGGGCCGCTCGGATCGGGCGAGCTCCGGGGCCGCATAAATTCGGCGGTCCACTCGTCCATCGAAGGCGGCGAGCATTCGGCGGTGATCCTTGTCTTGCATGGCACCAAACAAGAGAACGACTCGACCCGGAAACTCGAGGTCGTCGAGGTAGCGCGCGAGCGTGTCGCAACCCGTGGCATTGTGCGCAGCGTCGAACAGAAACGCCGGTTGCCCGCGATGCCATTCGAGGCGTCCGGGCCACCTCGCGCGCTTCAACCCTGAGCGGACGTGCGCGTCGGAGATCTCGAAACCACGTTCCTGCAGCTCGACCAAGGTTGCAAGCACGCAGGCAGCGTTGTCGCCTTGGTAGTCTCCGCGGAGCCCGAGACGGAGATCGGACCACCGCCGCTCACCGACACGCACCGAAAGGGAACGCCCATCCCAGGCGCTTTCGAAATCCCGATCGATCCACCGAAGGGGGGCCCCGACGGCACTCGCGCGCATGCTGATCGCGCGCCTCGCGCTCTTGCCCCGCGCGCCCACGATGCACGGTACGTCAGGCTTGAGGACGCCCGCTTTCTCCCTCGCGATCTTGGACAGCGTGTTGCCGAGGATACGTTGATGCTCGAGGCTAATATTCGTGATCACAGAGACCTCCGGCGTCACGATGTTGGTCGAGTCGAGCCGACCCCCGAGCCCCACTTCGAGAACCACGATGTCGCAGCGGGCGTCGCGAAACGCTTCGAAGGCAAGCATCGTCGTGTATTCGAAAAAAGAGAGGGGTGGCAAGCGTGTGTCGGCACGTAGTTCCTCGATGCGATTCGCCGCTTGTCGTTCGGAAATCGGCCGACCACCGATACGCACACGCTCGACGTATCGCTGTAGATGCGGCGATGCGAACTGCCCCGTCCGATAGCCTGCCGCTCGCATGACAGACTCGACCATCGTCGCGACACTACCTTTCCCGTTCGTCCCGGCGACATGGACGAAGCGCGTCGCGCGCTCGGGATGCCCGCGTATTTCTGCCGCCTCGGCGATGCGATCGAGGCCGAGCTTGATGCCGCGCGACTCCAGGCCGTAAAGCCAACGAAGCGCTTCGCGGTACCGAGTCACCCTGACAGGTACTCGACCAGGCGAGAGATGTTGGCTCGCATGTCTTGCCGCGTGGAGATCATGTCGATCATGCCGTGCTCGAGTAGGAACTCCGCGCGCTGGAAACCTTCGGGGAGCTTCTGGCGAATCGTGTCCTCGATCACGCGTGGCCCGGCAAAGCCGATCAGTGCCCGCGGTTCCGCGATGTTGACGTCACCTTGGAGCGCAAAGCTCGCAGCCACTCCACCGGTGGTCGGGTTGAGTAACACACTGATGAACGGCGCACCCGCATCGCGCAGCTTGCCTCGCGCGGCAACGGTCTTGGCCATCTGCATCAAGGAGAGCGAACCTTCCTGCATCCGGGCCCCGCCCGAGCAGGAAAGCAACACGACCGGCTGCTCATGCTCCGCACCGCGCTCCATCATCCGCGTGACGACCTCACCCACCACCGAGCCCATGGAGCCGCCCATGAAGCGAAAGACGAAGACCCCAAGCTGCACGGCGCGGCCATCGATACGGGCGGTCCCGGCCAGAATCGCATCGTTGACCCCTGTCGAGGTGCGAGCGGCCTCAACGCGGTCCGGATAAGCTTTCGAGTCGACGAACTTGAGCGGATCACCCGCGCTCAATTCGGTGTCGAGCGCGGTCCAGCTTCCATCGTCAGCAAGAAGGGCGATCCATTGCTCCGCCGTCAAATGGAAGTGAAAGCCGCAGGCGGGGCAAACTTCGAGGTTGCGCTCGAAGTCATCTTTCCTCACCGCGTCGCCGCACGCATCACATTTGCGGAAGAGCCCCTCGCCGAGGGTCTTCTTCTCGGAGGCGTCGACTCCTGCCTTGGTCTTGGCGAACTCGGCCACGGCAAGTGGCTAGCATGAAGCCGAAACCGGAGCGACCCGTGAGCGTGCCTCGCACAGCGTCAGCGCGGGGCCCCCGCAACGATCGCGGAAAGATGCCGCCCCGTGTTGCCGTGCTCGCGCCGGTGCGAAAAGAAGTGCGCGGCATCGGCGTGCGTGCACGCGCCCACATCATCGATCGCTTTCTCCGGAACACCGGCGTCTTGGAGTTGAAGTCGTATCAACGCGGCGAGGTCGCCATGGGGCGTCGCGCCTGCCCGTCGGACAACCGAACGGCCCTTCGCGGCACGCTCCATCTCGCGAGCGACTTCTTCACCGATCTCGAACGCCTCGACGCGAATGTGGGGGCCGATCGCCACGACGAGATCGGCCGCATCGTGCCCAAGCGCTTGGATGGCGCGCGAAACGATGCCCGCGACGGCGCCGCGCCAGCCGGCGTGTATGGCACCGACATCACCACTCGATGGATGCCCGATCAAGACCGGCACGCAGTCGGCCGTGCGCGCGGCGATCGCGAAGCCTTCTGTGCGTGCGATGAGCGCATCGCCTTCCATGTCTGCAATGGTTTCGGCAGCGCTGGATGCTGAGATCTCCCGCACGTCGGTCCCATGCACTTGCCGTTGCTCGAAGAGGCGATCGCCGCTGACCCCGAGGCTCTTCACAAAACGTGTGCGGTTTTCGCGAACCGCGTCGTCGGCGTCGCCTAGATGAAACCCGAGGTTGAGCGAGTCGTAAGGGGCGAGGCTGACCCCACCCGCGCGTGTTGCAAACGCATGAACGAACCCATACCGATCCAGAAGGGTGGAATGCAAAGCACACACACTGTGGTTCTTAGCATGGCGTGATTGCGCGAGCCGTCGCTCCACGCTAAGGAGGCCGTCCTCAAGCCCGGGCAGGGAGTTGGTTCATGTATCGATTTCCTTCCAAGGAATGGACAGAGGCGCTCAGAGTCGCGCTCAACAACGACCGCGCGTATCGCGAGGCGGGTAAGCCTTGGACGTTTGGTTCAGTCGCCATGATCGTCCGATCCGACCCGGCGAATGGGCTCGAACGGGACGCAGGAATGGTCCTCGACGTTCATCAAGGCGAGTGCCGCAGCGCCAGCTTCGTGGAAGAAGTCGATGACTCGGTAGAGGCCGAGTTCGTGATCGCCGCATCCTACGCACGCTGGAAAGAAGTGATCGAGCGCAAGCTCGATCCGATCAGGGGCATGATGGAGGGCAAGCTCAAACTGGTCCGGGGAGATCTGCCGACGATCATTCGTTTCGTCGAACCAGCGCGAATCGTCGTGGCGAGCGCGAGCAAGGTGCCAACCGACTTCAACTAGGCGCGAACGCCCGCACGTAACCCTCTGATTACACTGGGTTCGACGACGCATGACGGGCACATTCCGGCGATGATGCTATTAGGGGCGCCATGAAATATCTTAGTAGGCTTCGACTTGCCCTCATCATTCCTGCGCTAGTCGTTGCCTCTTGCGGTAGCGATTCCGCCGGGACCAGCAACGCGCCGCCCCGGGAGCCTCTCGACCTGGAAGCTACGGCCGCGCCGTTTGAGCTCGGCTCGATCGAGGCCGAATACTTCGAGGCGATCCCGTACGGACCCTACGATGACAACCTATTCGACATATACCTTCCGGCCTCGGCCGCGCCGACACCGCTGTTG
>CBDURI010000237.1:0-4709 GCA_965369435.1 uncultured bacterium | reverse complement strand
AGTGGCTTTCAACGACCTGGGGTGAGTACGGGCAAGCGGTACGCGGCCTCGCGAAGGGCCTGATCTCGCTCGGCGTGCAACCAGGGGATGGCGTTGCGCTCATCGGTAACAACCGCCGCGACTGGGTGGTCTGTCAGATCGGGATCAGCGCCGCGGCAGCCGTCCCCGCGCCGATTTACGCGACCAACACCCTCGACCAAGTGGCCTACATCGTCAGACATTGCCGCGCCAAGGTTGCGATCTGCGACAATCAAGCGCAGCTCGACAAGTATCTCGCGGCGCTCGATCGCGGGCTGATCGACATCGACCACATCATCACGATGGACGCGATCGACAGCGAGCACGCGATGGTCACCTCGCTGGCGGACCTCATCGCTCGGGGCGCCGCAGAGCCCGATGACGAGCTCGATAGGCGAGCTGCGGCGGTCGCGCCCGATGATCTTGCGCTTCTCATCTATACGTCCGGCACGACCGGTGTTCCCAAGGGCGCCATGTGCACGCATCGCGGGATCGACGCGATGGGGCAGGCGTTCATCGACACGTATCCCCAGACTCTCGAGGTGGATCCGAACCGCTACGTGAGTTACTTGCCGTTGTGCCACGTGGCCGACCAGGTGTTTACCAATTTTCTCGGTTTGCGGGCGGCCACCGAGGTCTACTTCTGTGCCGACTTGACGAAGATCAAAGACCATCTGGTGGCGGCACGTCCGCATCTCTTTTTCGCGGTGCCGCGCGTGTGGGAGAAATTCGAAGCAGCTCTGGGCGCCAACCTCCTAGCGTCCACCGGGGTCAAAGCAAAGCTCACGCAGTGGGCCCGAGGTGTCGAGCTGCGGAGCGCGAAGCGTTCGATGGAGACCGGCAAGGAAGTCGACACGTTTCAGCGGCGCCTCGCCAACAAGCTAGTGATCTCGAAGATCAAGGCTGCTATCGGCCTCGACGAGCTGGTGGGTGCGGGTTCGGGCGCGGCGCCTGCTTCACTCTCCACGCTGGAGTTCTTCGCCTCCATTGGTCTCGTCATCCATGAGGGCTTCGGCATGACCGAGACCACCGGCCTGGCGACAGCGAACCCTCTCGGGCGGGCGCGATTTGGAACCGTCGGGCAGGCGCTTCCAGGCGTGGAAGTCCGAATCGCAGACGACGGCGAGGTCATGCTCCGGGGGCCGACTATGGTCTCTGGATATCTGTACATGCCCGAGGAGACCGAGGAACTACTGGCGGAGGACGGCTGGATCCATACGGGGGACCTCGGCGCCCTCGATGACGCCGGCTATCTCGCCATCACTGGGCGAAAGAAGGACCTCTTGATCACCGCGGGGGGCAAGAACGTCGCGCCCGCCGAGATGGAGAACCACCTTCAAGGCATTCCGGGCGTCGGCCAAGCCGTCGTGGTGGGCGATCGCCAGCCCTATCTCTGCGCGATCTTGGCTCTCGAAGAGGAAGCAGTCCCCGACCTGTGCAAGGCGGCTGGCGTGCCTGTGGCGCCGCTGGCGGAAATCGCCGCCAACGAGAAAATCCACGCGTTTTTGGCGGATCGCGTGGAGTCGGAGTGCAACAGCAAGGTCGCCCGCTATCAGAGCATCAAGAAGTTCGAGGTACTCCCCCACATGCTGAGCGTTGAAGGCGGTGAGCTCACGCCGACCATGAAGGTCAAGCGCAACGTGATCAACGAGAAGTACAGGGCGATCATCGACGGCATGTATTCGCCCGGCTCCGCTCGGCCGTCTGAGCCTCCGCAGCCCCGCCCGTGACACCCTTGGCCCTTTATTTTTCCCGACCAACTGACTAGAAGGATCCTTCATGCGAAATTCTGTTTTCTTCGTCGGAGCGCTGCTCGCTCTATCCCTGGCCGTCGTTGGACCCGCCATCGCGGACGACCCCGAGTTCCTGATGGAGGTTGGCACCGTCGCCCCCGGCGGGAGCCCCTGGGCCGAGCAGCTCCAGCGCTTCAAGGCCGAGGTCCAGGAAAAGAGCGGCGGCCGCATGAAGGTGAAGCTCCGGCTCGGACGCGGGAACGAGCGCTCGTTGGCGCGCCGCGTTCAGATGGGGAGCATGCAGGCGTTTGCCGGCTCCGTCGGGGGGATGAGCTCGATCGTGCGAGAGGTCAACGTCATCGAGGCCCCGTATGTGTTCGAGACGTTTGCGATAGCCGACAAGGCGCTCGACACTCCGGCGGTCATCGCTCAGGTCAAGAAGGTCCTTGCGAAGCGAGGGCTCATCTTCGGCATCTGGGCGGAGAACGGATACCGCTCGTATTTCAGTAGCCAGAAGATCCGCAAGCCGAGCGACATGAAGGGTGTTCGCTTCCGTTCCCAAGAGTCCATGGTGCATGTCGAGACGTACGAGGCCTTCGGCGCGACCCCGGTCCCCATCGACAACGGAAACACGCTGATGAGCGTGCAGACTGGGGTCGTCGACGGGTTCGACAACACGCCGCTCTTCGCGATGGCAGCAAGCTGGTACCAGGGGCTCAAGGAGGGAGAGCGCCACATCTTCCTGAGCCGGCACTGCTACCAGCCCGCGGTTCTCGTCTATTCGAAAAAATGGTTCGAGACGCTGCCCAAGGACATCCAGACAATCCTCACGACCATGCCCCATGACCTGACCGTCTGGGGCCGGGAGCAGGTCCGGAAAATCGAGCCCGTACTGCTCAAGAACCTGAAGCGCTATGGATACGAGATTTACGATCCGACGCCGGAAGAGCTGGCGCTGTTCAAGGCGGCGCAGAAAGACGTTCCGGATCGCGTTGCCAAAGAGATGGGTCCTGAAGGGGTAGCGCTCCTCAAGGCGATCCGTAAGACGTTCTGAGCGTCGACCCGATGAGACCACACATCGTTCAAGGCACGAGTAGTTTGCGCTCGAAGCAAATGCTCAAGGCTCGTCGAATGCTCGGCAAGTACCGTATCCGGCGCCGCATCGGCACGGGGGGATTCGCGACCGTCTACGAGGCCTACGACACGATCGAGGGGATCCCCGTCGCCCTCAAGGTTCCCAATCTTGATCATCTCGACAAGGATTCGCTGAGCGCCATCCATCGCGAGGTCCGGCTGACCGCGCGGCTCGACCATGAGAACATCCTTCCGCTCCGCAATGCGATGATGATCGACGGTTACTTCGTCATCGCGACTCCGCTCGGCGAACAAGCCCTCACTGACCGGTTGCGGTACCGGCTAGGCCCGAGGACCGCGCTGTCATACACTGGGCAATTGCTCGACGCGCTTGCATACGCGCACGAGGCACGGATCATCCATTGCGATATCAAGCCGGACAATGTGATCCTGTTTCCGGAGGGGCAGGTTCGCTTGGCCGATTTCGGCATCGCGAAGGTCGCGCTCAGGACGCGAACCATCATGGGCTCGGGGCAAGGCACCGTCGGGTACATCGCCCCCGAGCAGGCCATGGGGAAACCGTCCTTTCGCTCGGATGTGTTCTCGATGGGATTGCTGATCTACCGGATGTTTTCCGGTGAGTTGCCCGCCTGGCCGTTCGATTGGCCGATGCCGGGCGCGGAAAGGCTGCGCCGCACGGTTAGCCGCGACTTCGTCGCCTTCCTTCGGCGCTCCATCGAAGTCCACGAGCGTAGGCGCTTTCGTGACGGGGTACAGATGCGTAAGGCGTTCGAGGCGCTGGCGCCGCGAGCGCTTCGGGAATCTTCGCGCGGACGGAGAGCGACGCCGTGAGTGAGGCCCACATCTTGACGGATGTGGACATGGCGCGAGGCGAGCGGTTCGAGCTCGGTGGCGGCGAAGCGGTAGTGCTGAGCCTCTCGAAGCCGGGGAGGGGCGGCCCGAATGAAGACGCCGCGGCGGTGATCTCGCTCGGCAAGAGCGCGGGCGTTGCGGTGGTATCCGACGGTGCTGGGGGCCATCCGGGCGGAGCGAAGGCGGCGGCGCTCGCCGTCCATGCGGTCTGTGATTCCGTGATGGCGCTTGGGGACGAGCTCGAGAATCTTCGCGGCGCGATCATCAATGGCTTCGAGTTGGCGGACCGTGCGATCTCGGCGCTTGGCACCGGCGCGGCGGCCACCCTCGCTGTTGTCGAGATTCAGGGCAACAACATGCGCGCCTACCACGCTGGGGACTCGATGGTGTTGGTGACCGGGCAGCGGGGACGCATCAAGTGGCTGACCATCCCGCACTCACCGGTTGGCTACGCGGTCGAAGCGGGACTGCTAGACCGCGGGGAGGCTCTGCATCACGAGGACTTGCACTTGGTCTCCAATCTTCTCGGCACGCAGGATATGCGCATCGAGCTAGGCGCGACCGTCGCTCTTGCACCTCGGGACACGGTGGTGTTGGCGAGCGATGGGCTCAGTGACAACCTGCACTTGGACGAGATTGTCGAGTGCGTGAGGAAAGGGCCGCTTCATCAGGCTGTGAATGAGCTGGCCGCCCTCGGCAAAAAGCGCATGGAGGCGCCAGCCGAGGGAGCCCCCTCCAAGCCGGATGATCTCACTTTCATCGCGATCCGGAGCCGCTCCGTATAGCCGCCGCTTTGCGCGACACGAGCCGCTAGAAAGCGTTTAGACTCGCCGACCATGCGTATTGTGTATTTCGTCGGAGTCCTGTGTGTCTTGTCTGCGAGCTGTTCGGATGGCGGAGGCGCCGGTGGTGTGGGTGGCAGTGGGGGTGCTGCTGGCGCCGGTGGCAGTGGCGGCGTTGGAGGCGGCGGCGAACAGGTTACTCAGGCTGAGCTGACGTTCATCGGAGTCA
>CBDURI010000236.1:0-4741 GCA_965369435.1 uncultured bacterium | reverse complement strand
TGCGTTCCGCTATGCAGGTTCACATAATTTATATATAATTAGCACATAAATTAGTGCTAAATTGTCCTAAGTTGCTTGACCCTAGGATGCTTCGGTCATAGCCTTCTTGAAGAGTGACGCGGGTTGTGTTGCTCCTCTAGAGAGCCAACTCATGACCTACGAACCAGAGGCAAACGAAGCGATGCAAAAGCCCAACACGTTGGGTGCGTCGGCCTCTGATGCAAGCGAGCACGAAGGGGCTGTCAAGCCCAACGCGAGCAAGAAGGGTGGCAACAAGCCCAACAATGTTCGCAAGATTCGGATCGAACGCATGATGTCGAAAGCTGAGTTGGCTCGGCGCGCGAACCTATCGGTGTTGACGATTGATCGTGTCGAGAAGGGTTTTGGATGTCGGATGGACACAAAACGAAAGATTCTCGAAGCTTTGGGTCTGAGGCTCGCCGACAGGGTACGTGTGTTCGGCGAGGAGGAGTAACGTGTCTACATGCCGTCCGAGGGGAAGAACTTAATCGGCGTCGACATCGGTTCGAGCTCGATTAAAGTCTGTGAAATCAAAGAGGGGCGCCGGGGGTCACGAACCATCACCAGGTTCGGATATCATCCTCTGCCCGCCGAAACCATCGTCGATGGGCACATCATCAACTCCGGCGCTGTCGTCGACGGGCTGGAGAAGCTGTTCGCCAAAACCAAGCGCCGCAATATCGCGCTTCGGGCCAGCGGGCACAGCGTAATCATCAAGAAGATCACGATGCCGTTGATGACGGCAGCCGAGCTTCACGAGCAGATCAACTGGGAGGCCGAGCAGCATATCCCGTTCGACCTCGAAGAGGTGCACGTGGACTACGAGGTGCTGCACGAGCGCACCGATCACGGCCAGATGGACGTGCTCCTCGTTGCTGCCAAGAAGGAAGAGATCACCGATCTCACGAACCTGGCGATGGAAGCTCGACTTCGGCCCATGGTTGTAGATTTGGACGCCTTCACCGTGCAAAACGTGTTCGAGGCAGGCTACGGTGCTGCGGCGGAAGACGAAACCACGGTACTGGTGCACTGCGGGGCGTCCACGACGACCGTGAATATCCTCGCAGATGGCACGACCGCTTTCACACGCGACATCGCCAACGGGGGCAACGCCATTACTGAAGAGATTCAGCGGCAGCTCGGCGTCGGCCGAGACGAGGCCGAAGCGTACAAATGCGGAGGCGAGGGGCGCGGCATCGTACCGCGAGAGGTGCCCGAAATCGTCAACCAGGCAGTCGACCAGCTCGCTGGCGAGATTCAACGCTCGCTCGACTTCTACCTGGCAACGAGTGGGGACCGCGAGTTGAGCCGTATCTGTCTCTCGGGCGGGACGGCGAGCATTCAGGCGCTTCTCGACATCCTTCAAGACCGCGCTCAGGTAAACGTCGAGCTGCTCGACCCCACCCGCGTGGCCGATGTCGACGAGAGGGCCATCGCAGACTTGCAAGGCCGGGCATCCCAAGCAGTGGTGAGCATCGGCCTTGCCCTACGCAAAGAACGGGAGCGTAACTGATGGTCCGCATCAATCTACTGCCCACCGACAAGAAGAAGCGCGCCCGGCGTATTGCTCCTTCGCCACTTCCGGGTGGCGACTTTGGCCTCGCGACATGGGGTGCGATTTATGGCGGTGCGATCGCGATATGGCTCGTAGTGCTGGGCGTGTTGTATTTCGCACAGAGCGCTCAGCTCGAGACGGTGGCCCAAGAGAACAAAACGCTCGAAGCCCGCCGGGATGAGCTGCAGGGCAAGACCAAGGGCCTGGCCGAAGTCGAAGGGCGCCTCGAGAAGAGCAGGCGCCTCGAAAAGGTCGTCGAGGAGCTCGAGCGGGCCCGGCGCGGCCCGACGCGTGCCGTCATGGAGCTGTCCAAAGTGTTGAGCAGCCCTGGCGGCCCGACGATCAATCCCGCCGAGCTCGAGCGCATGCGAGAGGACAACCCGCTCGCCGGATTCAACGAATCGTGGGACGTGCGGAGGCTTTGGCTCACCCGTTTCGAGGAGATCGAGCGTGAATGCAAGATCACCGGGATGGGCCGCTCGAACGAAGACGTTGCAGAGTTCTTGCGTCGACTGACCCTTAGCGAGATCTATGAGAGCGTGACGCTGCAACGAACCCGTGCGACGAACGACCAGGACACGGGGCTCCAGGTCGTTGGCTTCGATATTACCTGCAAGGTGAGATACTAATGGCCAGTCTCGAGGACACGTTCGTTGGACTGCCCGGCTGGGGCAAAGCGCTCGCGCTCGTCGGCGTGCTCGGTCTGTTGGGCGCTGGCTACTACACCGTGATTCACAGCAGCATTTCCGGGGACCTCGAAGCGGCGGGGAAGAAGCAGAAGCAGCTCCAAGAGCAAATCCGCGACGCCGAACGTCGGGAAAAACAGTACCTCGAGCTCACCCAAGAGCTGGCAAACCGAGAGGTCGCGGATCGCCAGAACCGGCGAGTCCTGCCGGAGAACGCCGAGATTGCAGCCTTCCTGCAGGACCTCAACCGCGTGGCCGAGCTAAGTGGGCTGACGATTCGCCTCGTCGAGCCCCGCCCGGAACAACGCCAGGAGCTGTATTCGAAAATTCCGGTTGTTCTCGCCCTCACGGGCCGCTTCCACCAAATGGGAAAGTTCTTTTACAACGTGAGCAAGCTCGACCGCGCGATCAGCATGGACAACATCCGCATGACGCAGCCAAAGTTGCTGCCCTCGGGAGAAATGCTCATCGACGTGGACGTTCGCGCGACCACCTATAGGCGTCCGCCGGCCCAAAGGAAATAGCCACCCATGAGCTCAACGATTCGAATTTTCGGCTCCTTACTACTGCTCGCGGCCGTTGGCATGGCGGGCTGCGGTGGCGACGACGAGGAGGAGTATCAGGGACTGGGTCTTGGCGCGGACGGTGACGCTTCTGGCGAGGGGTCGGGCGAAGGCGGCGCCGAGCAATCCGCGGCGCAACTCGACTCCGGCCCAACCATCTACACCGACGACGACTTCTCGGAGCTCGACATCCAACACCGCGATCCCTTCCGATCGTTCGCCAGGGCATTCAAGGCGCAGGCAGCCGCGCCGGCGCAGCGCCGTGTGCTCTTGCCAAGCACGAGCCTCGATGAGATGAAGCTCATTGCCATCGTGACTGGCATCGCGACGCCGCGAGCGATGCTTACAGACACTGCGCAGGTGGGACATGTGATCCGCCGCGGTGATTATATCGGTCGTCCCGAAGTGGTACAGACCGGGGGTTCAGAGGGTATGCCAGTCACACTGAACTGGCGTGTCGATCGAATCCGGCCTGGTTCGGTCGTGCTGACCCGCGAAGACCCGACCTCGCCGGACAAACCGCCGTTGACCCGTGTGATGCCCCTTCACGAAGGCGGCGAAGCACCGCAGCTCACGGCTCCCTGACCTTCGACAGATAGTCGGTCGTTTTCTTGCGCCGGCCCTTGCTGGCGTTCGATGATTAAGGCCTGGCAGAGGAGTCAGGAATGCGTATTCAGTGGGGTCTTGCAATCGCCGTCGCGGCAACGTTCTCTTGGGTCAACCTGGCTCAGGCAACGGGTCCGAAAATCGAAGACGTGCGTCTCGAACACAAGGATGGTCGCGACCGCGTCGTGATCGCGCTCTCCGGCGATGCCGAGTTCCGCGTGTCCACACGTGCGGGTGCGCCGCCTCGCCTCGAGGTGCTTGGCGCGCGAATCGGCTCGGGTGCCAAGCGGCGTATCGAAGCTCCGCGGGGCTCGGTGTTCGGTTCGGTCGAGCTCGAGCAGAGGGGCGACCGAGCGGTCGTCGAGGTTCACGGCGCCGACGGGGCGGTCGGCACCGCGATTCGTTCGGGGCATCGAATCATATGGATGTTCTCCCCAACGGCTACGGAGACGCGTCCGCGCACGCGGACCATCGCCCGCGAGAGGGACTATGCTGCAGAGATCGATGGCCCAGAGGTCGCAGGCTTCCTGAGCAAGCTCCCTGCGCAGGTCAGCGGAGGCTCGCCCCGGCGCTACTCGGGTCGTCGTATCGACCTCGACTTCAAGGACGCGGACATCCACAACATCCTTCGCCTGCTCTCCGAGGTAGGTGGGGTGAACGTCGTCACGGCGGACAACGTCGGTGGAACGGTCACGATTCGCATGCGCGACGTCCCCTGGGACCAGGCGCTCGACGTCGTCCTTCAGGCGAAGTCGCTCGGCATGGTACGTCAGGGCAACTTGCTCCGCGTCGCGCCCTTGGCTCAGCTCGAACAAGAGCGAGAAGCAGCGATCGCTCGGCAGAAGCAGCAACAACAACTTGCTCCGCTCGAGACCCGTCTCATACCCGTGAGCTACGCAACCGCTCAAAACATGCAGCCGAGGGTGCGCGAGCTTCTCACGGAGCGAGGCACCGTCTCGGTGGACACTCGCACCAACATGCTGATCGTTCGTGACATCGTCGGGCAGCTCGACGACGTCGAAGATTTGGTGCGAAGCCTCGACACTCAGACTCCGCAGGTGTTGATCGAGTCGCGCATCGTCGAGGCGAGCAGCTCGTACTCGCGTGATATTGGTATCCAGTGGGGTGGCGCCGCGGTCATGAGTAGCGCGACGGGTAATCCCACCGGCCTGCGTTTCCCGTCCGACCTCGGAATTGCAGGTGGCGTTCCCGTCGACAGCGCGCCCACGCAGGGGCTCTCGCCTTTCAATGGAACCGTGAACAATCCGAACTTCGCAGTGAACCTGCCGGCCGTCACCGGTAACGGCGCT
>CBDURI010000235.1:0-4762 GCA_965369435.1 uncultured bacterium | reverse complement strand
TTCGGCTTCATCATCGAGGTCGTGCGCGCGGGCTGTCAAAGTGTCGCACGAGGTCGCCGAAGGGCTGCCACAATGACACCCGAAGCGGTCGAGGCAGGTGACGCTTTTGCTGAAATTACAGCGGAAATATCGGCCGCTCGGTGTGGCACGGCCCGTGCAATGTCTTAGGTCATCATGAGCCGAACGGGCATCTATCTCCTTGTCATCCTATCGATCGTGGTCGGGGCCGCGGTGGTCACAGACGCCGCCGTGGTCACCGATCGCGAGCGAATGGACGAGTTCGTCGAGTCGGTAACCGGCCGAGTTTCCGAATCGCGCATCGACAATGCACTCCGCTACGCAGACCCATCGAAAGTCACGATGGAGCTCGTACACGACGGACACAAGCGCCGATACGACGGTCGCAACGCGGAGGCGCTCAAGCCGGACGCGCGCAAGGCTCTCGCCTCTCTCGAGGGTTCGAGCCTCCGCTTGATTCAGGAAAGCATCTCCCTCAACGGTGAACGCGCGCGAATCGCGCTTCGAGTCCGCACGGACGTGGGCTTGGCGAACGCGATCTTCGACCTCCGCCGCGAGAACGACGAGTGGTTTCTTCGCCGCGTGATCGTCAACTAGCTTTCACCGAAGCGAACATCGCTGGCGCGGATGCCGTGAACGCGTAGCAGCTTTGTGCGCGCGCGGTCGCCGCGGAGGATCTCCACCTCGGATTTGGCGACGCCGAGCGATTTGGCGAGTAGCTTTCTCAGCGCGTCATTGGCGGCTCCATCCACGGGCGGCGCCGTAAGCGCGACTTTGAGGGCGCCTTCATGGACGCCGATCACGCGATTACGGCTCGCGCGGGGTGCAACACGGACTTCAAAGGTGATCGCGCCGTCCTGCTCTCGAATGCGTAGCTCACTCATCGCCTCACCAAGCCCACTTGACCCCAGGCGCGAACCCGGCGAGATTTCCGCCCAATGCATCCGGTCCTATTCAGCATTCCCACACCCTGGGGCGCGATTCCCATCTACTCCTACGGCGTGATGTTGGGAAGCAGCCTGCTCTTTGCTTGGTACTTCATCATGTACATGGGCAAGAAGATCGAGGGCTACAACCGTGAGCTGCTCGCGAGCTGCTTCACTTGGACGGCGGTCGGCTCGATCATCGGCGCACGCCTGCTGTACATCTTCACCAACCTCGACTCGTACGAGAGCTTCGGTTCGTGGTTCGATCTTCGTTCCGGGGGGTTGGTGGCATACGGCGGATTCCTCGGTGGCTTCGTGACGGCGCTGACGTTCTGGCGAATCAAGAAAATCCCTTTGCTTCCCTTTGCGGACATCGCGGCACCGACACTTGCTTCCGGTCTGATGTTCACGCGAATAGGGTGTTACCTCTACGGTTGCGACTACGGGCGCCCTCTCGGGGGCAGCGCGCCGAGCTGGCTGAGCTCCGTCGGCACGTTCCCAAAGTGGGATACCGAGGCCTTTCCCACCTTCGCTTGTGACCAGACGATCAACGGGTCCCCAGCCTACCAGCATCACCTTCAGGAATACCCCGACTTGATGGTCGATCGCGTGAGCTCGCTGGCCGTGCATCCGACGCAGATCTACGAGTCGGCCTTCGGACTGGCCTTGTTCCTGTTCTCGGTCTGGCTGCTCACCCATCGGAAATTCCGCGGCCAGGTGCTGGTCACCGTCGCGGGGATCTACGGCTTGTGGCGGTTCCTCATCGAGTACGTTCGAGACGACCCAGAGCGAGGATTTGCGTTCGGATTCTCCACATCACAGCTGATTTCGCTGGCGATCATTCCGGTGTGCATCATCGCGTACCTCCATCTCAAAAAACAGGCGGCGGAGAACGGCGACATCAAGTTGCCACCGTGGGCGCTCGAAGGAGCCGCCGAACCCGCAAGCTCGGCGACGCCCCAAGACGATCGCCCTGCGAAGTACAGGCCTAAAAAGATCAAAAAGAAGAAGTAGTCACGGCTACAGCTTCTCGGGTTGCTTGGCCCGATTGAAGGCTTCGAGGACACGGGGCGAAGTGCGAACCGTATCGAGCTCGAGGTTCGGCTGCAACGCGAGTGCCGCGCGAAAGGATGCTTCGGCGAGGTCCGTTCGGTCGAGCGCAACGTAGGCGACGGCGAGCTCCTTCTGAATCGTCACGAGCTGCGTCGACGTGAGGCTTGGCGTGCCGAGGAGTCGGTTCCCAAGAGATACCGCTTCTGCAAACTCCGCCTTCTTCACCTGCTGAATGAGCGCCGGTAGCGATCTCTCGACTTCGTCTTGCACGGCTTTGGCAGCGCCGCCCCCCGAAGCACGCGCAAATGCTTCGGATGCCTCCGCGCGCCCCTCACCGGCAAGGCGGAGGTCAAACAGCGGAACCAGAACGACCCGCCCACGCTCGATCCGAGCGCCCGCGTTGAACCGCCGGATGCGCTTCAGCGACAAGGGGCTGTCCGGCATGTACATCTTCGCGATCTTCGCTAGCGTGTCACCGGGGCTAACGACGTGGCGCAATGGGTAGGGGACCAGCAGCTCGGCACCCACATCGGGATTGACCCGGCGGTTGCCGTTGTTGGCCTCGATCAAAGTCGCTGCCCGTGTTTCGCGCCCGAAGAATCGGGCGGCGAGCGACTTCCAAGTCTCGTCTTCCCCTACCCGGTAGAAGGTCACCATCGGAATGAAGATCCAGCTTCCCGGCAGCAAACTGTCGACGCCCGATTCTTTCATGCGGTTCGCCTCCCGCAAGACCGCCTCGCGGGTAGGGTCGCCGTAGTAGCGCTGTGCGATCGAGGCGAGGGTGTCGCCCTCCTGCACCGCATGCGTATAGACCGCCTGCGCGCGAGCGCCGGACGACGACACAGTGAGCACGATGGCCAATACCACCGAGGTGAGCACGCGCCTCACGGCTTTGCCTCCGGATCGGCCGTGCCTGCGGTCGGCTCGGAGAGAGTCGCCCGGTCGTGCACCGTGCTGCCTGCTTGGATGACCACCTCGTGCTCAACCGACGCGAAATACGGGTTGGTGTACTTCACGTAGTGCCGGCCCGGTTCGAGCGGGATCGCAAGTGCGGCGGGCGTCGTCAGTACACGCTGTCCATCGACGTACACGTGCGCCCACGGATCGGCGCTGACGGTGAGATACCCAGCCTCCGCAGGGCTGAGCGCGGCGGGTGCTCCCCCCACCGACGGCCCAGACCAACGTCCACTTGCAACCTGTACGGTCAGTCCCGAGACGAGCAGCGCAGCGAGAGCAGATGCTTGCCACTTCGCGACGCTTCGTAGGAAACCCGCATCGCGGCGGCCACTCCGAAGCACGCGTGGCGCAACCGCGGAGAGCACCTCGTCGGTCTGGTCCCCGCTCATGACCCCGATCTCGTTCAGGAACATGACGAGCCGCGCGTTGTGGCTCATTGGAACGCGCGGCGCGAGAAACTCGGAGAGATCGTCGATGATCGCCTGGGTCGTCGGATAACGATTCGCCGGCATTTTCTGCAGGCAGCGCGCCATGACCCGCTCCAACTTGCGAGGCACATCGACGCTGAGCTTCTTCGGCAACTCGTACCGATCGAGCCGGATCTTCTGCATCACGGTACGGGTTTCATCTTCGACGAAGGGCTTGCGACCAGTGAGCATTTGGTAGAGCACGATGCCCACTGAAAAGATGTCACTGCGGAAGTCCAACTTGTCACCGAGAATCTGCTCGGGGCTCATGTAGCTCGGAGTCCCGAGGCCCGTGCCGGTTTCGGTCAAATCGCCGAAGTGCTCATGGCGCGCGATGCCGAAGTCCATCAGCTTCACGTCGCCCTGCATCGACACCATGATGTTCGCAGGTTTGATATCGCGGTGAATGATCCCGCGGAAGTGCGCATAGTCGAGACCGCGGGCGAGTTGCAGCGTGATGATGGCAGCGATGTCCGCTGGCAGTCGTGGCGAGCGCTCGAGCAAATCGTAGAGGTCGATCCCATCGACGTACTCCATGATGATGAACATCGACCGACCGTCTTTGATGAAGTCGATGACGTGTAGGATGTTCTCGTGCTGAAGCGACGCCATGAAGTGGGCCTCGCGTTCGAACCGCTCGGCGAACTGGCTGTCGATGGCGATCGACGGTTTGAGCGCTTTGATGGCGACCCGCCGATTGAGCGGTTCCTGGATCGCCTCATAGACGACAGCCATACCCCCGCTGCCGATTTCACCGAGAACGCGACACGTTCCGATTCGCTCAACCATCGCGATCCATCACACTAGGTGGGGGCTCGAGCGGTGTCAACGATCGCCAAAACTTTTGGGAAAACCGACACTTAGGGCGGAGATTCGACCTCGGGGCCCGGGAGCACGCAAAGCCCCCGTTCCACCCAATCGGTGCCCCCGCGGCCGTCGCGAATCACGAAGGTGAAACGGACCAGCAAGCCGTCTTCGGGCGCATCCGTAAACGGCCGCCATTGCGTCAGCACCGAGCGAGCCGGGTCGGTGATGAACGAGAAGGTGCGCTCGAGGTCGCCGCCGTCGGTCAGCCAGCTAACCTGCATCTCCTCGGTGAGGGTCATCTCGCCGACCATGTAGGACTGGAGGCTGTCCGGCGTCACGCGCAGGTTGATATTCGAGGCGGAGCTCCCGGCCACCGGATGCTCGGCCCGCTCCTGCTCGGTGATGGCGTCGAGATCGGTCTTGCAGCCCGTGCGGGGAGCGCTTCGCGGCACGCCCTGATCGTAGGGTGGCGGCCAAGAGCGACCATTCAGCTCGACCGCCGAAATCTCGGGGTTGAGGTTCGGGTCTTCCGGC
>CBDURI010000234.1:0-4797 GCA_965369435.1 uncultured bacterium | reverse complement strand
GACGACGAGATGCAGCTCTTGGTCGATGGCATCAACGCGCAGGACCTTCCTTCGTATGCGGGCGGGGGAGTGAAATGGGTCGAGCGGGGGGCCCTCGCCACGATGGAAACCGAAGAAGACGAGATCCGCCGAATGCGGCGGGCCGCCATCTTCGTCCAGCGCATCTACATGGGGGAGCCAGCGGGGTCGTTCCCGATCTCGTTTGAGCAACGGCCGGTGCTCGTCCTCAACATGGCGACCGCCAAAGCGATCGGGACCTGGCCACGCTTTGCGGTCATGGCCGAAGCGCGAATGATCAACGATCAGACCGGAACACGCGGCCCTCTCATCACGCTGCAAAGCGCTATGTACGACGCGGTGCGCGCGAACCTCGACTTGATGGCGCAAGGGCTCGAGATCGACGCGAGCTACGAAGGCATCAAAGTGTCGCGCGGCAACTGGCTTCCGCAAGCGGGCGCCGATGGCAACTTCCTCATCAACGATCCCACCGTCTCGAGCTCTTTCGCCCAGGCGCAGCGCCAGTTCACCTGGGGCATCAGCGGCTCGCAGCTCCTCTACTCTCCCCAGGGGCACGCCGATCTGCGATTTCGTCGGGACACCTACTGGAGCACGGAGCACGACTACATCTCGGCGCGACTCGATACGATGCTCGAATCTGGTGAGGCCTATCTCAACGTGCTCCGGGCAAAGAACACGGAGCGCGTCAATCGCGACAACCTCAAGCTCACGCGAAAGAATCTCTCGCTTGCCGAAACGCGGAACACCATCGGTGTAGCCGGCCGCGAGGAGGTCTTTCGATGGCAGACGCAGATCGCGGAGAGCCGTTCCAGCGTCATCGGCGCGAGCGCGACGCGCAATCGGGCCGAGATCAACCTCAATCGCATCCTGAACCGCCCTTTGGAGGCCGCATTCCGGGTGCCCCCACCGGAAGACATTCGCGCGGTCACGCCGGGAAGCGACCCGAGGCTCACCAAGTACCTGGAAGACCCGTGGTCATTCAAAGTCTTCCGCGAGTTCATGGCCAAGGAGGCGCTCCTGAATTCGCCGGAGATCCGCAGCATCGACAGCACAATCAGCGCCCGGGACGAGCTCCTCAAGGGCGAGCGCCGCCAGCTCGGCATTCCGGACATCGCCGTCATCGGCGGGTTCACGCACATTCCGTATGCCGGAGGCGTGGGCGGCGAGGCCCCTCCCGACGTCGACGGCTTCCCGGGACGCCAGACGTTTACGTGGAACGTGGGCGCGCAAGCGACGCTCACCCTTTTCGACGGAACCTCGAACTACGCACGTATCCGTCGAACCTTCCGCGAGCTCGATCGCCTACACACGGACCGTGCGGTGATCGCACAGCGGCTCGAACAAGACGTGCGGGCCTCTCTACATCAGGCTGGTTTTTCTTACGCCAATATCGAGCTGACGCGCGACGCGGCCGAGGCCTCGGCGCGGAACTTGGAGTTGGTCACCGACCTTTACCAGCGAGGCGCGGCCGACATCATCCAGCTCGTCGACGCGCAGAACCAAGCACTAGGCGCCGCACTCGCGGCGGCAAACGCCCTCTACGACTTCTTGATCGACGCGCTGCGCGTGCAACGCGCCGCGGGGGCCTTCTCGCTCGAGGGCACGCAGGAAGATCGCGACGATTTCATCCAACGAATCGACGCCTTTGCAGCAGCGAAGAAGCGGCAAGGCCAAAGGAACCAGCCGCCGACCGAACCGACCCGAGTCAACCCACGGGAGCACAACTGATGGCCAAGAAACCTACTCTCATTGCGATGGCCGCCGTCTTGGCGATGCTCGGATGCGAGGATGTACAGGAAGAACCCGAAGTCATTCGTCCCGTTCGCTACGAGGTGGTCGAAGGGAGCGACTCAGCAACTCGGCGGACATTCTCGGGTGTCTCGAAGTCCGGGCAAGAGAGCCGGCTGAGCTTTCAGGTTTCGGGCCAAGTGCTGGAGGTGCCGGTCAACGTCGGAGACACCGTGAAGAAGGGCGACACCATCGCGCGCATGGACCCGACCGACTACGCGCTCCAACTTCAGAACGCCCAAGCTTCGGCTGCGCAGTCGCGGGCGCAGGAGCGGAACGCAAAGGCCACCTACGAACGCACGCGCGCGCTCTACGAGAACCAGAACGCCTCCAGGCAGGACCTAGATGCCGACCGGACCGCATACGAATCGGGACGCGCGGGCCTGGAGGCGGCCCATCAACAGATCCGCCTCCGACAGCGGCAGTTGGGCTACACCCATCTGAAGGCTCCGGAGGCGGGCACGATCGCAACGGTCGACATCGAGGTCAACGAGAACGCGCAAGTCGGTGAGTTGGTTGCCACGTTGCTTGCAGGGGACCAGATCGAAGTCAGCGTATCGGTCCCGGCGTCCGTCATCCGCAGCGTCAAGAAGGGCGCCGAGGCCAAGGCGCGTTTCAACTCGTTGGATGGCAAGGAGTTTGCGGGAACGGTGACCGAGGTGGGCGTAGCGAGCATGGGTGGCGCAACGACTTTCCCCGTGACCGTCAGACTCACCGAGGGCCAGGACCAAGTTCGATCAGGGATGTCGGCCGACGTGACCTTCGTGTTTGCGTCAGAAAAAGATGGTCCGAGATACGCTCTTCCAGTAAGCGCCGTGGGCGAGGACCGTGAGGGCCGTTTTATCTACATGCTAGAGAAGACAGACGATGGCCTCGGCGTCGTTCACCGGACCCCCGTCGAAGTTGGCGAAATTCTTTCCGATGGCATCGAGATCCTCGACGGCGTGACGCCGGGGGATCTCGTGGTCACCGCCGGCGTCAGCCGCATCTACGACGGCCTGCAAGTCCGGGTTCCCGAGCGGGCGGGGTCCGAGCCCGACAACTTGGCCGGGGAGCAGGCCCCTGCTGCAGAGCCCGCGCCTACTGCTGAAGCCGACGAGACGCCATGAGCTTGACCAAGTTTGCCCTGGAGCGACGCACGGTCACCGGCACGCTGATCGTCGTCCTGATATTCGCCGGCATCGGAGCGTACTTCGACGCACCTCGGCAGATGGACCCGGGCTTCATCATTCGAACGGCGATGATCACCACGCAGTTCCCCGGCGCGAGCCCGGAACGCGTGGAGCAATTGATCACCGATCCGATCGAGAAGGTCGTTCAAGAGATCCCCGAGCTCGACTGGGTCAACAGCGAAAGCCGGACCGGCGTTTCCGTCATCTACGTGAACATCCGTGAGGAGTTCAAGGACATGCGTCCCATTTGGGACAACCTCAGACGCAAGGTCGACAGCGTCGCGCCCAGCCTGCCGGAGGACATCACCGGGCCGATCGTCGATGATGAGTTTGGAGATGTCTACCCGATCATGTTCAGCATGACCGGTGACGGCTTCTCGTACATGCAACTCAAGGACATCGCTGACGACCTCCGCGATGAGATGCTGCGCATCGAGTCGGTAGCCAAGGTCGACATCCTCGGTGCCCAAGAGGAGCGTCTTTTCGTCGAGTACGACAACGCCGTTCTGAGCCGCATCGGAATGACGCCGGACTACCTCAAGAACGCGCTGCAACAGCGGAACATCATCCAACCTGGCGGCGAAATCGACGTCGCGAACGAAACCATCGCGCTCGAGCCAAGCGGTAACTTCAGCTCGGTCGATGAGCTCAGGCGAAACGTGATTCGACTCCCGAGGACCGACGAGCTCGTCTATCTCGAAGACATCGTCGACATCTACCGCGGCTACGTCGACCCCCCCGAGGGGCTAGTGCGCATCGAAGGCAGGCCGGGCCTCACCCTCGCCGTGTCGATGGCCGACGGCGGCAATCTCATTCAACTGGGCCAGGAGCTACAGGAGTTCTTCGAGTACATCCAAGAGCAGTACCCGCACGGCATCGACTTCTACCAGACGTATTTCCAGCCCACCCGCGTGGAGAAAAAGGTCGACGACTTCGTCGAAAGCGTCGTTCAAGCGGTGGCAATCGTTCTCGTCGTCATGCTCATGACGCTGGGTCTACGCACGGGCTTGGTCGTCGCCTCGCTGGTGCCCGTCACCATGATCATCGCGATGTGGGTGATGAGCATTTTCGAGATTCAGATCGACCAGATGTCGCTCGCCGCGCTCATCATCGCGCTCGGTCTTCTGGTCGACAATGCAATCGTGGTCTCCGAGTCGATCGTGGTGCGCATGGCAGCGGGCGCAGGTGGCGTTGAGGCCGCGCTGGGCGCTACCAACGAGCTGAGGGTTCCACTGCTAATCGCATCGTTGACCACGTCGGCAGCCTTCTTGCCGATCAAGCTCGCAGAATCGGCGGTCGGGGAATACACCGGGGTACTCTTCTCCGTCGTCACGATCACGCTTCTGATCTCTTGGGTGCTGGCGCTCACCATGATCCCGTTGCTCTGCGTGCGTTTTCTCAAGCCCAAGGCGGTCGAAGAGCCCTTCGATTCGCGCTTCTATCGCGTCTACCGCCGCGGGATCTTGGCGGTCCTGCGCCATCCCGCGATCAGCATCGTGGTTGCGGTCATCGGGTTCTACGCAGGCATGCAGCTCTACAAGCTCGTACCCGAGATGTTCTTTCCCACCCAAACCACCAACCTCTTCGTGGCGGAATTCACGTTCCCTCCGGGCACCTCGATCAGCACGACGGAGGACATGGTCAAGGACATGGAGTCCTACGTCCGCAGCGACCTCAGTGAGACTGACGATCGCCCCGGGATCACTCACTTGGCCACATTCATCGCGGCGACCCCACCTCGCTTCACCTTGGGGTACAACCCCAACGCGCCGCGTCCTCGCTTCTCCGAGAGCATCGTCGAAACCACGAACCCAGAGGT
>CBDURI010000233.1:0-4825 GCA_965369435.1 uncultured bacterium | reverse complement strand
TGCACATGCACCAGGTACCCGCCGGGAATACCGCTTCACGAAGCCCCGCGCGCCACTCGTCGAACGCCTGCCGGTAAGCCCGTCGAAACGCTCGGAGCTCCGCCACGGCCGCAAAGAACAGCTTCCTTTGTCCCCGCCCGACTGCGAAGGTGGGGTTTCGGTTCCGAAGAAGCTCAAAGCTCGTCGCCCGTCGGTACGGAGAGAGACGCCGCACGCGCTCGGCGCCCAGGACGCGCCCCCCGCGCCGCTTGACCTCTTGGTTGGCAAGCCGCTCCTGGCGCTCGAGCTCGATTCGGACCGCGTCCCGGAGCGCTTCGGGGCCGTATGCTTGTTCGAGTGCGGGCGGCAGGGTCAGAGAGAGTTCGGCGGTGTCTATCCACTCGGAGTTCTTGGGGTCGAAGTAGGCATCCGGTCGCTCCATCCGCCACGTGCGGCGTCCGAGCTCCTGAGGAAGGACGATGATGCCGGGCCAGTCGCGGGCATGCCGGACGAGCCCCGCTTGGACGGGATTGGCCATCACGTAGGCGAGCTTCTCGATGACCGCCTGCTCGGTCAGGAGGCGTACGACCGAAGTCTGCTCGTGGTCCCAGGTGGGTCCGCCCCATTTGCGAAGCACCTTGGTGCCGAGAGACACCAAGCGATGGAGGCGCTGGAGGAACTTAGGGTATCGGCCCTGGGGGTCCGTCACGATCAAGTGCTCATGGGTGGACATGAGCGTGACGGCGTGGACCAGGATACCGAACTGACGGGCGCACAGGGCGAGCGTGTACAGATAGATCTGCCGGATGGCGGGATCCGGGCGAAAGAGGTGATGACGGAGAAGGGTGCGCCGGGTGATCATGAGGGTGTCGCCGGGCACGACGAGGCGGGGCTGAGTCATGCAGGGCAAGGGGAGCACGAAGCGGGCCATCATGTGGCCGTGTCATTTCAGTACTTTGCCGTGAGGGACCTGGCGGATATTCTCCCCCTCGCCGTCGGACGCCAACGTGGGTTGGGTTGTTGGGGTTGTTGGCGCTGCGAATTTGGATCGCGATGGGCGCGTGCCACCGATTGGGGGTTCGTGTGCTGATGTGGCAAGGGGGCGCGTGATCGTCGATCAGTAATCAGTGACGAGCGCGTTGCCGTGCTCGTAGCTCTTCGACGCTGTCTTCCCAGTTTCGCCCGTCGAAGGTGGACACCTGGAAATCGGACAGATCCACTCCATCCAGGCAGCGGATGTTGACGTCGATCTGATCGGGATGAGACCGAGGCCTGTAGTACGAGTGAACGCCACAGTGCCGGCAGAAGTGATGCTGCGCCGTCCCGGTTCCGAACGTGTACGTGGTCAGCGCGCTGGTGCCTCGGAGGAGCTCGAAGTCGGCCTCCGGGACGATGAGGTGCAGGTAACCCTTCTTCGCGCAAACGCTGCAGTTGCATTCGACTGCCTCGTGCGAGCGCACCGTGACTCGATACCGAACGGCGCCGCAGTGACAGCCTCCCTCGAGAACCTGCGGCTCCCCGCGGGCCATCAGTCCACGGGCTCGCCGGTCGACCGGTCGAGCGTCATCCAGGGGGTTCCAGCGATCTGCACTTCGATAAGCTCTTCGTTAACCGTGAGCACGGGTTTGCTCGCTACCGTTCCGAGCTCTGTGCGCCAAAGCTCCTTGCCCGAGCCCACGTCTTTGGCGATGACGACTCCAGGGTCGCCCGATTGCGCTTCGTACAGCACCCCTTCGCTCAACACCGCCGCACTGACCTCGCCACCTCCGGCTTGCTGGCCTGCACGGTGCTCCTTCTCGATCTGCGTGGCCCAGAACCATGCGGTCAGCGCCGCCATGAGTACGAGGCCGAGCAAGACGGCGACGACGCGTTTCCCAGAGATCCCCTGTTCAGCCACGACGGCTTCTTAGCACGTCCGCCGTCAGCGCCTACAGCGCTCTAGCGACGCCACATCTCCCACAGGGGCACGACGCTCATCACGAAGTAGCTCAACAGCAGCAGCGTGCCCGACACCGCGTAGGTCGCTACCGCGCCGGCCCAGCCGTGAGCGACAAGCCATGGCGCTCCGATGTGGAGCAGAGTTCCAAACGAGCCGGCGGCGATCCACACACCTTTCGCCATCTTGCGCGACCGCGACAGCATGTAGATATGGCTGAGAATCAGCAGGTACACCGGCATCGAGAACAGGTGGAAGTGGGTGACTTCGAGCAGCTTGCGGCGTGGCATGGGCTCAAACGCTGCGAGTTCTTCGCCACCTGGCGGGAGGAGCACCGCGGGCCCTCCCACGATCTCGGGCTCTTCGATCGGGGCGGCGTCCCCCCGGTAGTATTCGCCGGCGCCGGACAGGTCGAGTCCGACCATGTCGTGCGTCAGCCAGAGTGTGAGCGCCAACCCTACGAGCGTGAACACGAGAAACACGGTGTACACGGAGCGCGCGCCCAGGGGTAGGGCGCGGAGCCTGCCAGCGGGTCGAGTAAAGTCTTGCATGGCTCGAGCTAGGACGACGTCAGCACGGCGTCGTGCAGCAACAACGTCGCTCGCTTCACGGCTTTGGCCATGGCGCGTGCGGAGAGCGTTGCACCGGAGATCACGTCGATGTCGTGTCCCGGTTTGAAGCCACTGGCGGCTTCCTTGCCGACGAACTGTTTGCGGAAACGCTTGGAGCGAATCCCTTCCCCGTAGGGCTCGCGGTACGCGACTACCTCCACGCGCGTCACGCGGCCATCGGGATCGAAAAACGTGGCGAAGTCGATGTACTCGTGCTGACCGATTTCGCGGTCGAACAGCGCGTAGCCATCGATGTGGTTCGCCGAGCGCGCGACGTAGAAGATGTACTCCGACTTCTCGAGCTTTTCCCCAAGTTGGCGCTCGAGGCCTGCGCGGCGCTCGTCTGAAAGCTGGACTCGCTGGAAATCCACCAACTCGGACTGGCGAAACTGCTCCGCCAGGAGACCACGGACGCTATAGTAGACCTGCGCGTGCCCACTCGCGGCTAACCCGGAGGTGATGACCGACACGGCAAGCAGAAGGGCAGTCCTATTGAAAACGCCTTTCATCTTCGTTTTCAACATATACGAGCAGCCAATCAGCGCCGCAAGCCAAAATTCACCCGTTATCTGAGTCCTTTTCATCGTTTTGGGGCTCTAAGGGGAGAGTCATCGTCGTGGATCGGGCGATCCGCATGATGGCTGGGGTTCCCCGGCCGTCTCTGGTATGGCTCGATCTCCTCTCATCACCTCTGTGGGGTTTCGACGTGCTCGATAGACAAGCGCAAGATCTGGCCGCGTTCGATCACGAGTTGATCTCGCGTACCGCCAACGGGGACCGGCGAGCGTTCGAGCAGATCGTCTCGCGTCACGCCACCGCGGTGTTTCGTCTGGCCAAGGTGCTGACCGGTGATGCCGCGGCTGCCGAAGACGCCATGCAGCAGACGTTTCTTTTGGCCTATCGAAGCGCCTCGACCTGTCGTGCGGATGCTTCGGTCCGTACATGGTTGCTCGCCATTGCGAGGAATGCTGCCCAGGAGCTTCAGGCCAAACAGAGCCGGGAGGCTCCCGCCGAGGAGCCATTGCTGAACCTCGGCCTCGATGCCGGCTGGGGCAGCGGCGATCCGGAAGCGATCGCGATCGCCGCGGCGCACAAGGACAAGCTCGAGAAGGCGTTGTCCACGCTCTCGGCCGAAGACCGAGAGGTGCTGATGCTGAGAGACATGGAGGGTCTGCGCGGGTCCGAAGCAGCCGAGGTCGTCGGGATTGCTGAGCAGGCGTTCCACACTCGTCTGCACCGCGCACGTCTCCGGCTCGCCGGCGCGCTTCGTAGCGCCGCTCCGCTCGACAGCGTTGCGCAAGAAGGAGGTGCGTGATGCAGGACAGGTTCATAGGAGGCGTACGATGTTCCGAGGTGCTGGCGCATCTGAGTGACTACGTGGACGCCGACCTCGACGCAGCGACTACGGACCGCATCGAGCAGCATCTCCTCGGTTGTCCGAACTGTGAACACTTCGGGAAGAACTTCGGATCGATGGTGGCTTCCCTCCGGCACGAGTCCGACACGCCCGAAGCGGTCCAAGCCGACGCGATATCGCGCATGCTGTCCCAAATCTATCAGCTTGGCGCGAGTTCCTGAACGTATGACGGCTTCGTTCCATTCGCGCGTGCGTTGTGGGACGTGTTGGATGCTGGCGCTTGCGGCGCTGTCGTTCGCCTCGAGCGCAAAGGCCGAAGCCACCTGTCACAGGGAAGAGGCGCCTCGGCTCTTCGTGGACTTGTTCTCCAGCACGCGGGTCTACCCCGACGCAGACGCGGCCCTGATCGGCTTTGAAATTGGCGTGGTGGGACGTCCGACGGACAAGTGCCTGCATTTGGCTGGCGAGGGCTTCACGAGATTCGGCAGCCGCGGCTCGCCCTCGGGTGAATTGAAGATGAGGACTGCGGGCACCGCAGTAGGGGCGCTCTGGGGCAATGGCGATCAGGATCGATGGTTCGGCGCGGGTGTGATGTTCGATCTGGGCTGGGCCCGCGTGGGCCCCCGCAACGACTTCGTATCGAGCGGATACTTGCGCGCGCTCCTGTACTGGCGGCTACGCGGGGAGTTCTGGGTGGGTCTCGACGTGCGAGCCGGACACGTCATCGCCCCGGTGACCGTCGATGGGTTTGGCATCAAAGGACCGATGGTCGGGTTCGGCATCGGTGCGATGTGGGGCGAGGGCGACTACTAAGCAGCGTATCATTTCTAGCCGAGCGGCATACGCTTGGACATGGGACACCTCCGGGTCGTTGCGGCGGCCGTGTCGATACTCCTGCTCGGGGGCGCATGCGAATCGTCCAGCCAGCCGCTCTTAGTCCCT
>CBDURI010000232.1:0-4834 GCA_965369435.1 uncultured bacterium | reverse complement strand
GGGCCGGATTCACCTTCTTGCGGACGACCCAGACGATCAAACCAACCAGGACGAGGAAGTTGAGGACCGTCCCCTGGAACTCCCGGTTGCGGATCAGGGAGGAAAACGTGAGCTCGCCGTGTCCGTCATCGTGAGCGTCATGACCGGATGCCTCCTCCGCCACCTCGTGGGCCACCGACTCGCCGTGGGCGGCCTCGGCCAACACCAGAGCCGGTGAAGCGACCAGCAAAGCGAAAAGGACCACGCCAAACGCGCGCATCACTGGACCTCCCGATTGAGCATCTTCGAGGCGATTTGCTTGGCCAGCGCCGGAACGGACTGGTCGATTTCGGTACGGAGCCTCGCCGCTTCGGTCGCGAGCTTCGCGTCGGCCTCGGCCAGCAACGTATCTGTCTCCTGCCGAACGCGTTCGAGCACGGTGCTTTCGAGGCGCTTGCCCTCGGCCCGCAGGCGATCTCGCTCCTCACCAGCCTGAAGGCGAAGGCGCCGCATCTCGACGTCGAACTCTTCGCTCTCGGCGGAAGCCTCATCTTGCAGTCGGAGCGCCTCGAGCTTGGAGCCCTCAAGCGCCTCCTCGCGTGCTTCGAACAGCTCGATCATCGGACGAAAGATCAGCGGGCGGAAAACGAGGAACGCCACCGTAAACAGCCCGAGCTGAATCCAGATCGTGCCGTCGAGGTCGATGATGGAACCCTCGGACAAGAGGGCTGTGAAAAGCACGTTCATCGCAGCGGTATTCCCGGTCGGCCTCAGGGCACCCGAAAGGAGAAAAACTCCAAACGGCGCTTGGGGCCGAATCGCAGCTCCGGCAAGGAGAAATCCCTAGCGGCGCGCGTTCGTAGCATGGGCCCGAAACCAGTCAAGGTCGGCCGGGCCCCTCGCGCACGACCGCGTTAGGTCGAGCCCTTCGGCCCTTCGACGAGACGCGCCCGAAGGGCCCGAACCGTCCTACCTGCTGCCCGCTCGTTCTCTCGACTGAAGACCGATGACGGCAGCGGGATGTCGGGGTCGACGAAGATCTTGAAGTCGACCTCGGTGCGCGTGCCGCCGTCGACCGGGGTCAGCCTCCAGCGGGCGCTGAAGGCGTCGATGTTGCCTTCCAACAGGTCCGCTTCCACCACGCGGGACTCCCCTTCTTGTGGGCGCTCGGCGAGGTTGAGCTGGCCCCAGAGCGTAAGCGTGCCCTTCGCCACACTGACTTCCATATAGACCATCGCCCGACTGCCGCGCTGCGCGAGGACCTTCGACTTCGTGAAATTAGGCATGAATTGTGCGTAGTTCGCGTAGTCGCGAATGATCGGGAGCACCTCCTCGATCGGCCTGTCCACGACGAGAACCGCCTGGCCCCAGGCGATGTTGGAACCCGCCTCAGGGATCTGGGCGGTGAATATGCCGGCATTCTCGTTGTGCTCGTCCGCCGCCCGCGCGGGGCTCGAAAGCGATCCCGCGATGAACGCGGCGGCGATGACTCCTATGAGGGCTGTCTTTTCCATGGTCGTTCTCGTTTCGCTCCTTACTACGGAGACGACCTGGTGACGTTACGTCACCTTGGCAAGCCTCCCAGAAAAATGAGCCTTCCGCAGGAGGCTTGCTAGGTTGGTCATCGGATGGTTCAGACGCTCAGAGTGTGCGTTTTTGCAGGGTTTTTCCTCATGACGAGTGCGGTGGGGGCGCAGGCCCCAGAAGACGGGCAGCCAGCTAGTGCAGCGGTGCAGGACGAGGGGCCGGGGCTGCCAGTCCTGGTCATGCTGATCGGCGGTGGCGCGCGATTCAGAAACATCCACTTCAACGTGGGCGGCACCGAGCAGCGAACCTTCGACACCGGCGCCTACTTCGATTTCGGTTGGCATCTGTTGATCAGGCCGGTCGCCCGCCGCTCGCCGAGGCCCGCGGTGCAAGCGATCGTCATTCAGATCGACGGTGGGTCGGGCATCGGTCTCGATGTCGAGCCCGAGGGAACCGGGATCTCATTGCAAACCAACACCTGGCGCCTGCTCGGACAATTCGGCTACCTCTACCCGATCGACCGGCTGCAGGTGGGTGGGCTCGTCGGTGTCGGCGGCGACGTGTTCAGCATCGATCTCAACTCGGTGCTCCCGTCGTCGAGGATCATCTACGTCCGACTCGGGCCCGCCGTGGCGTACGACATCGTGCCGAGCTTCTTCGGCTTCCGGGCGGACTTCGGCCTTCGTGTGCCGTTCTTTTTGGGCGGTCTCGAAGACGCGTACGGAAACGACAGCTCAGGGGTCGGCCTGGACGCGGCGATCACGTTCGACGGCCGGCTAAGAGCCGGGTTCAGCTACGCGTTCCGATTCCTCTGGGAGTACTACCACCTGCGTTTCACGGGCCCGAACGCGAATGTCCCCGCAATGGGCGACGGGGCCAAGGGCACCGATCACGCGCTCACCTTTCAGTTTCTATTCGGCTGGTCCCTGTAGCCGTCCGGGGAGGTATCCTCCGCCGAGCGAGGGGAACCGGCGGGGTCGTCGAGGTCGTGAACCTCACCCATGACGCACGAGCCATCGAAGAGGACACCTTTGTCCATGAACAAGGCCTGTGTGCGAATGTCGCCGCGTATCTGGGCCGGCGCATGGAGCTCGACCAGCTCGGTCGCATGGATATCGCCGTCGATCTTCCCCCCCCGCACGATCAGGGTGTGAACGCGAATCGTACCCTTGATGGTCGCTTCCTCCCCGATGATCAGGACTCCGTCGCTGAACACCTCGCCCTCGAAGACGCCGTCGATCCGCGCTCTACCTTCGAAAAAGAGCTTCCCTTGATACCGGGTTCCAGCGCCGAGAAGTGCGTGGATGACGGGTTCGTGGTCCTGCATCACGCGGTTGAGGGTAGAAAGCATCGAGGTGACGGTCAATCGAGCGCGCGTGGGGGCTGCCGCCGTTGACCACCCTGAAGGGCCGTGCTAGGTCGCGCTCGCTTTTATCGGCGTGAACAGGCCGCCAGCCGACCCACTTTCAGAGAACCGGAAAGAACATGGCAGAGCTTCAGAACGGGCGTGTTACTCAAGTTATTGGTCCAGTCGTGGACGTTGCGTTCCCGCAAGGGAGTCTCCCAGCGCTTCTCACTGCGATTCGGATTAGCAACCCAGCGATCAGTGAAAAGGATTGGAACCTCACCCTCGAGGTTGCGCAGCACCTCGGCGAGAACACCGTTCGTGCCATCGCGATGGATTCCACCGACGGTCTGGTCCGCGGCATGGAGGTCAAGAGCACCGATGGTCCGATCATGATGCCGGTCGGTAAGGAGTGCCTCGGCCGCATCTTGAACGTCATCGGCGAGCCGGTCGACGAGCAGGGGCCGGTCAACGCGACCAAGTTTTCTCCGATTCACAGAGATCCTCCGCCGTTCGTCGACCAGAGCACCGAGGTCGAGATTTTCGAGACAGGCATCAAGGTCATCGACCTTCTCGCTCCGTACCGAAAGGGCGGCAAGATTGGCCTGTTCGGCGGCGCAGGCGTCGGCAAGACCGTTCTCATCATGGAGCTCATCAACAACGTCGCCAAGGCGCACGGCGGTGTGTCTTGTTTCGCGGGCGTCGGCGAGCGAACCCGCGAGGGCAACGACCTGCTCCTCGAGATGAGCGAGTCGAAGCTCGACACGGGCGAGACGGTTCTGTCGAAGACCGCACTCGTCTACGGCCAGATGAACGAGCCGCCCGGTGCCCGTGCGCGTGTCGCGCTGAGTGCCCTGACGGTAGCGGAGTACTTCCGTGACGACGAAGGTCAGGACGTTCTTCTGTTCGTCGATAACATCTTCCGCTTCACACAGGCAGGCTCCGAGGTGTCGGCGCTTCTCGGCCGTATCCCTTCCGCCGTCGGTTATCAGCCCACGCTGGCTACCGAGATGGGCGAGCTCCAGGAACGCATTACGTCGACCAACAAGGGTTCGATCACCTCGGTTCAGGCCATTTACGTTCCTGCCGACGACCTGACCGACCCGGCACCCGCAACGACCTTCGCTCACTTGGATGCGACGACCGTGTTGTCCCGTTCGATTGCGGAGCTCGGCATTTACCCGGCAGTCGACCCGCTCGACTCGAGCTCGACCATGCTCGACCCCGGCGTCATCGGCGAGCGTCACTACCGCGTTGCCCGAGGCGTTCAGGAGGTCTTGCAGAAGTACAAGGACCTCCAGGACATCATCGCGATTCTCGGCATGGACGAGCTCAGCGAAGACGACCGCATGGCTGTCGACCGTGCCCGAAAGATTCAACGATTCCTTTCGCAGCCGTTCTTCGTCGCCGAGCAGTTCACCGGCCTCAAGGGTGCCTACGTGCCGCTCGAAGAGAGCGTCGCCGGCTTCGAAGAGATCCTCGACGGCAAGCTCGACCACGTTCCCGAACAGGATTTCTACCTCAAGGGCAACATCGAAGAGGTCAAGGAAGCCTACGCGAAGCGCTCCAAGGGCTGATCGGCTGAACCATGGCTAACTCCGAGCACCTGCAACTCGACGTCGTTACACCGGGCGGCTCCGCACTCTCGATTCAGGTCGATGCGGTTCAGGCACCGAGCGTCGAGGGCGAGTTCGGTGTGCTTCCGAACCACCTTCCACTTCTAGCCGCGCTCAGGTGCGGACTCCTGGTTTGGGAAGTCGAAGGCAAGCGGCACATCGCTGCGATCGGCCCCGGCTTCGTCGAAGGTGGGCCCGACAAAGTGCTCTTGCTGACCGACCTGTTCGAGTCGCCCGAAAACATCAAGCCCGACGCGGTCCGAGGAGAGCTCGCAGAGGCCGAAGTGGCACTCAAGGCCTTCGACGAGCTGTACGAAGGTCCCGAGTACAACGAGCTACAGCGCAACGTCGACTGGGCGCACGCACG
>CBDURI010000231.1:0-4835 GCA_965369435.1 uncultured bacterium | reverse complement strand
CGGTCTACTCCGATGCAGACGCGTCGATGCCGTTCGTCGCCGAGGCGGACGAAGCGGTTCTCCTGGGCCCCGCCCCGAGTAGCGAGAGCTACCTGTGCATCGACAAGATCCTCGAGGCCGCCGCACTCACGCACGCCGACGCGATTCACCCCGGGTACGGCTTCTTGGCAGAGAACGCGGCGTTTGCGGAGGCGTGCGGCGAGGCCAAGGTCATCTTCATCGGACCCAGCCCCGATGCCATTCGGTCGATGGGCTCGAAGCGCGAAGCCAAGGCATTGGTCGATAAGGCCGGCGTTCCTGTGATTCCCGGATACGACGGCGCGAGCCAAGATCCGAAGGACCTCGCGAAAGAGGCTCTCGAGATCGGTTTCCCCGTTCTGCTCAAGGCGAGTGCAGGTGGCGGCGGAAAGGGCATGAGACTCGTTCGCGAGGAGGCCGGGCTTCCCGATGCGATCGCGTCCGCCGCGCGTGAGGCTCAAAGCTCCTTTGGTGATGGCACGCTCTTGGTGGAGAAGTACATCGACGACCCGCGTCACGTCGAGATCCAGATCCTGGGCGACAGCCACGGCAACTTGATCCACCTCAACGAGCGAGAGTGCTCGATTCAACGCCGCCACCAGAAGATCATCGAGGAGACGCCGTCGCCGGCATTGGACGCCGCGCTTCGAAATGAGATGGGAGAAGCCGCGGTCGTGTGCGGCAAGGCGATCGGCTATCAGAATGCCGGCACGGTCGAGTTCATCCTTGCGCCCGATCGGAGCTTCTACTTCCTCGAGGTCAACACGCGCCTGCAGGTTGAGCATCCCGTGACCGAGCTCGTGACCGGGCTCGACCTCGTCGAAGAACAGATCTTGGTCGCCCAGGGCGAGGCGCTTCGGATGTCGCAAGAGGCGGTCCGTTTTGAAGGCGCAGCCATCGAGGTGCGTCTCTACGCCGAAGATCCGGCGGCTGGTTTTCTTCCGCAGAGCGGAAAGATCGTCGATTGGAACTTGCCGCCCGCCGAGGGCTTACGAGTCGACAGCGGCGTCGAAGCCGGCAGCGAGGTGAGCATTCACTATGACCCGATGCTCGCGAAGATCATCACCTCCGGTGAGAACCGCCCGCTGGCGCTGCAAAGGATGCGGCGCGCGCTGCGCTCGCTGAGCGTGCAGGGCGTGACGACCAACCGCGAGTTCTTGCTCCGTGTTCTCGAGCACCCTGCGTTCATTGCGGGCGACATCGACACGCACTTCATCGACAAGCATCTTCAAGACGAGCTCGGCGACGGGGCGTCGGAAGCCGATCGACAACGAGCTGCGATCGCAGCGGCGCTTGCGGACCAGCAACGGCGTGACCGTGAGCGGGTACTGGTGCCCGGCGTCCCGTCAGGGTGGCGAAACAACTATCACACGCCTCAGTCGGTCGAATACACCGTCGGTGACCGCGAGGTTCGCGTGGAGTATCGCCACCTCGGCGAAGATCGGTTCATCGTGTGGACCGGCGAGGTCGAGCGTGAAGTACGTATCGTCTCCTGGGAGTCACCGGAGCTGACGCTCGAAGAGGGCTCGCACCGATGGCGCGCGCGCATCAGCTTCGATGGCGACCGGACCTACGTCCATACCTCCCGCTTCAGCCTTGGCCTCCTGCGCAAACCTCGCTTTCCCGACACCTCGCAGGAAATCCCCGCCGGCGGATGCGTGGCGCCGATGCCAGGGAAAGTCGTCGAGCTTCGCGTCGCAGAAGGCGACACGGTGCAGGCCGGGCAGGTACTCATGATCATGGAGGCGATGAAGATGGAGCACTCCGTCACCGCGCCGCAAGATGGCACCGTGTCCCAGCTCAGCGTGGCCGCGGGCGACCAGGTCGACGCCGATGCCTTGCTGGTCGTCGTTGACGACGCCTAGAGCGGTCTAGGCCGCGTCGAGCTCGGCGATCATCTGGTCGCCGCTCAGCTGGCTCGCCGAGTCGCCGCCGAAGTATTCCATCAGGCCGGCACGATGATAGTGCGGCTTGATCCTTTCGCTCATCAAGCCGATCTCGCGGAGGTTAGGGACGAGGCGCTTGAACATCACTTGCCGGAACAGGGCGAATCCAGGCGAGGCGGTGACGAACCCGGCCCATTCCTTCCGTGTCATCTTGTGCTCGAACCACTCCTCGTACACTTCGAAGGACAGGAAGCGGTTGCGCATCAGCAGAGCGACCTCGAAGGCCCAATCCTCGCGCTCCTGTCGCTCTTTTTCGCTGAGCTCGTATCGGAAATGGTCGCGAAGAGCAAGCACGCCGTAGTGCACGTGCCGCGCCTCGTCTTGAATCACCATCTTCAGGAGCTCCTTGAGGAGGGGCTCCTTTGTCATTTGGTACATCGTGCCGAATGCGCCTAATGCCAGGCCTTCGACCATGATCTGCATCCCGAGGAACTTCACGTCCCATCGCGAATCTTGGATGAGGGAATCGATGATGACGAACAGGTTGTCGTTGATCTGATAGAGCTTGTTCATCTTCGTATCGAGGTAGCGATGGAACACCTCGACGTGACGACCCTCGTCGACGACCTGTGTCGCCCCGTAGAGCTTGCCATCGAAGAACTGCACGGCTTCGGTCACCTGCGCCGCCGCAAAGAGTGCCCCTTGCTCGCCGTGCAGGAACTGGCTCAACATCCAGGACGCCATGCTCGAGTTGAGGCGTCGCTCCTCCAGGTTCGTCAACCGGATGCCGCTGGCACGAAGGGCGTCGAAGTCCATGAACTCGCGCGATAGAATCTGCTTCTCGGGATTCTCCGGGTCGACATCGATGTGCCAGGGCAGGTCGTCGCCGTTCCACTGCTGCTCTTTGGCCCGCGTGTAGAGCTCGCGCATTTCGGGATGGTCGTTCGGATACGTCCAGTCGAAGTACACCTTGTGGTGCGAAGGCATCAGCGTCGGGACGCCCTGTTTGCCTCGTTGAAGGATCAAGCCGCGCACTGCGGACGGCGCCATCGACCGCAGCACCTTGGCGTTGCTGGTCTGCGTCATCAATTGAACGGCTTCGACGTAAGGCTCGACACGACGGCGAATCTCTTGGGGCAGGTTGTCGAGGACTTTGTCACTGATCATGGCCGGTTCCTTCCTTAGAGCACGTTGGCGAAGAACTCGCGAATCTTGGTTGAGTGCAATCGCATGATGTAGCGATCGAGGATGGGCACGACCTCCTCGATCATGGTAGCGACTTTTTCGGGCGGTAGCTCGGAAAGCCGCGAAGACGCCAAGCGCACTTCGTCGGTGAGGAGCGTGGTGATGGCGTCCTGATACAGGGCCATGTCCTCCACGCCAAAGCCGAGGTCCGGCGTAAAACCCAGCGAGCGGATCTTGCCGAACACTTCGAATACCCACACGTCGGCTTTGGCGATGCGGAGCGAGCCTTCTGTTCTTGCGCCACCGACCAAGCCGAGCTCGAAGGCGCGCTCGACGTCTTCGGGGTCGACTCCGGTTTGGTCCCCGATTTCTACCGGCGTGAGGGTCGGACTTCGGTCTTCGGGGGTTTTGAGCGATGCCGCGAGGCGCTCCTTGACGCCCGCGAGGAAAGCGTACTGACGCGGGGAGAACACGCCGTCTTCTCCGTCGAACAGCGCCTTGATCGCCTTCAGCGGAAGGAAGCGCTCATGTTGGAGCTTCCTGACCAGATGCAGCCGCTCGAGGTGCTCTTCGGTGTACCAGGCCATGTTGCGTCCGGTCTTTCGTCCCGAAGGGAGAAGGCCTTGCTGAATGTAGAAGTGAATCGCCTGTCGCGGCAGACCCGTGGCCTCGCACAGGTCTTTCATGCGGTAGCACCAACGCGCTTCGTCGAGGTCGACGGCTTCTGCGCTTGCCGTCATGGTCCCTCCACGTTGATCTTGGCTTGCGTCAGCGGGCGCCCGACGCAGGTCAGTATGTAACCTTGCTCCCGCTCCGCGCGGCTGAGGCAGTTTGGCTCTTCCATTTGGATGTCGCCCTCCGCACGGCGCACGCGACAGGATCCACAGCCTCCCATGGCGCATGAGAACGGCATGTCGATGCCGGCCGCCAGTGCCGCTTCGAGAATCGTCTGCCCCGGCTCGACTTGGACACCGTGCTCATGGCCAGCCTTCGAGACGACGACCAGCTCCGTCTTGTCACTGCCGGCGTCGCCCGAGTGAGCCTCATGGCTGTTGAAGCGCTCCTCGGCAATTCGATTGGCGTCCACCCCGCGTTGCCGGAGGGCCTCGTGGGCCGCTTCCATCATGGGCGTTGGTCCGCATACGAAGTAGCGGATGAGCCCGTCGTCTTCGATACCAAGCGCCCGCAGACGCGCCTCGAGCACGTCGCCGCTGAGAAGCCCTTCGCCCCCCGACCAGCCCTCAGGAGGGTGTTCGAGAACGTGATCGAGTACCAACCGCCCTGCAAACTCGTCGCAGAGCGCCGCCAAGCGATCTCGAAAGATCACATCGTCCCAGCCGCGGTTTCCGTAGATCAAGGTCACCCGGCTGCCCCTCTCCACGCGAAGGGCCGTTTCCAGGATGCTCATGATCGGCGTAATGCCGCTGCCGCCTGCCACCATGACCAGATGCCGTTCATTGACCTGCCGAGGCTCGATCGTGAAGTTTCCGGAGGGGCCCAAGACCTCGAGCACGTCGCCTTCGCGAATCGTGTCGTTCAAGTGGTTGCTGACGCGTCCGCCTTCGATCCGTTTGACGGTCACATGGACCGGCACGTCCGGGAGACATGCGCTTGCCAAAGAGTACGCGCGTCGCAAGCGCTCGCCGTCGATGGTGACGTCGACGCTCAGAAACTGCCCTGGTCGAAACCCTAGCGCCGATCCGTCCGCCTCGGTGACGTAGATCGACACGGCGTCTTTGGTTTCGT
>CBDURI010000230.1:0-4873 GCA_965369435.1 uncultured bacterium | reverse complement strand
GGATCGACGCATATCGCGCGGAGGTGGCCCTCTCGCGTCGCTGGAAAGAATGAGACTAAGTCGCCGTCACAGCTCGGCTGCAGGTCTTACGAGAACACTTCCCCAGAGCATGGCTCGGTCATCGGCGGCGCGATTCACCGGGGAGCTCGCGTCTGCATCGCCAAAGCTGCGAAGCACCGTGATTGCGTCCGGCGCCGCTGCGCGTTTGACGGCGGAAAACAGTCTTTGTCGATAGGCATCGTCCACTCCGTCCAAAATGTTCGAGAGCGTGAAGCCATCAAAACTTTGCGGGGGTTCGTTCTCGAGAAAGCTGGCGGCATCGGCGTGCACGAGCCGAATATCCTTCGCTTGAGGAGGCGGAGGCTCGGAGGACAATTCACCGAGCAGCAGAGAGCGCACGTAGGGATTGCCGCGATTGGGGTGCCGCGCGAAGCACCGCTGCATTCTTCCCCGCATCGTGGCGCCGAGCCGTTTCGGAAGGAAATCGACGAAGCGCGGGGCGTAAACCGAACGCAACGCCGTCACGGAGAAGAGCGCATCGAGGGAGGCGCGGAATCGCCAGGTGTTGAGCCGCCGCTCCCAGTACTCCATCTGTCCGGCCGGGTCGTCGAGCTCGACGAAGGCGCGCACCCGTGAGGGGCGCCAACCCGCTAGAGGTCCGAAGAAGCGCATGAAGTCCATCACGCGCTCGGCTCGTCCACGAAAGCCGGGGTCTCCGTCGAAACGTCTTTCAGCGTAGGTGAGCTGCACGGGATTGATGTCGACGGCGACGACTTCGTGATGGGGAGCGAGCGTCATCGCGGTGCAGCCTGCGGAGGCGATGCACAAGACGCGCCCCCCCTGCCGAAATGCGTCGAGCTCGATGGACGCATCTTCATACATGCGCCCGAACAGCACCTGTCTTGGACCGACACGGGCGTCCAAACGGCCGTGTTCCCAAAGGCTCACTGCGGTGCTCATTGCGCCATTCCTGCGGGGAGACTGGCGGCGACCCAGACCAAGATCAGGAAGGCGAAGTTCTTGACCAGCATGCCGCGCGGATCGTGAATGACGTCGCGAGCCCATATCAGGCCGTTGGCGTTCAAGGAAACGAGCAGCACGGTTTGTGCAACCGCGCAGAGCAGTGGAGCCGCACCCATCAGAACCCACACGGCGAGACCAACCTCGAGGACGCCGAGGGTCATGAGGAAAGGCACTCCGAAACGTGGCCCGTACCGGGGCACAGCCTTGACGACCTCAAACTCACGCGGCTCGCTGCGGAGCAGCTTGCACCACAGGCCTTCGTAGAGCCAGACCGCCGCTACCGCGACACGAATCAACCAGTCCGGTGGCATGAGCTCAGGCACCGCGCTCCTTCACTGCGATTCGATCTTGCGACGCATCGAGCCCAAGAGGTAACGGTGAAACCAGTGGCAGACCATAGCTTCGATCGGCCTCCAGAACCAACGTGGCCACTTGGTGCTGACATAGCGTGTTTCGACTGCGAGCTCTGTCTGGCCATCGGGGAGCTCGCGCAACGTGTAGCGGCCGCCCGACAGGCGCATGTCTCCGCCGAGAGAAAGCGCCTGCTCGGCAACTTCGAACTCGTAGAGCTCACCCCTCTCGATGCGCGTGAGGCGCTTGAGAAGATGTCCGCCCTCGTACACGCACTTCGCCTCGTCGCCGACCGCTGAGATCCGGCCCTCGGTGCGGATGGGAACAGGCAGAAGCAGGCGCAGATGCACGGGAGGGCGCTCACCGATCTCTTCGTAGAAGATGAGGCCCTTCCACACTCGAGCGGGGGAGGCAGCGATGGTCACGCGGGTGACGACGGATGACGCTTGCGCGACGGCGGCCGTCGATTCGGCGAGCTCATTTGCAACCACGGTCTTCATTTCCTCTGTCATGACGTTGCTCCCTACCGGATCACGTTAGGGTCAACGACCAACCAGGGCATCCCCGGGGCTCCGGGTCAGGTGGCATGGCCCTGCTTCACGTACTAGAAGGGCGCGATAAGCATCGCTGGACCGGTTGGACGTTGACGCAGTCAAGCCGCTCTATCGGCGCTGATAGTACCTTCAAACGCCTTGTCTCAAGTCGGAAAAAGTAGACAGATTAAGGCGGTCTGCGCAATTCAGAAGTGAGCTCGTGCCTAACAAATTCGGCTGCTGCCGACCCAGGTGGGCACCTGATGTGCGAATTGGACGCTGCCCCAGAGCATGGCTCGATCGTCGGCGGCGCGATTGACCTGCCTCCGGAATTTCGGACCACTAGAAACGTGAAGCGAAAATCCAGTCAGTATCGTTCAAACCGCAAAGGGACTCCTAAGTGAACGGCATTGCCTTTGTTTCTACTACGCTCCAAAGCCATTTTGATTATACTCGCGACAGATTCCGGAGGCCTGCCAGATGACTCGATTCGAGAATATCCTGTACTTCGTTGACGACGAAAGTGCGGCCCCCGGCCCGGTGAGCCTCGCGGTCGCCCGGGCTCGTTCGCTTGGCGCGCGGCTCACGTTCGCGTCCGTGATTGCTCCGAACAAATCGACGTCCCTCCGCGATCGCCTCACGAAAGAACGACTCGAGCAGTTGTGCATCGAAGAAGAAACGGATCGACTCCAGCAGCTCGTTGATCCTTGTCAAGGCGCCGACGTGCAGATCTCGACTCGTGTCCTCGGGGGGGATGATCCTGTTGCGCCGCTTGTTCGGTCAGCGAGAGTCGACGACTACCATATGGTCTGGAAAGCTCCAACAGAGAGCCGTGGGCTTCGAGACAGGATCCTCGGTAGCGTCGACATGCGGTTGATTCGCGCCTGCCCCTGTCCGGTCGCGATCACAGGGAGTCATCGGCCGGAGGAAGCTCGAAAAGTAACTGTCGCCGCGGTCGATGTAGCCTCTGCGCCCGAAGACGAAGAGGTCACCGCAGATTTGAATAACAGGATACTGGACATCTCCATGGCCTCCCTGCGTGAGGCGGATACACGACTGCACATCGTTCACGCCTGGAGGCTCTACGGGGAGTCGATCATGAGATCGCCGCGTGTCAATGTTGAGCCCGAGGAGTTGAACGCGCTGTTGGAGGCTGAACGCGCGGGCCGGCAGGAGAAGCTCGAGAGGCTGGTGGAGCACTACCGCTCCAGGCTCACCGGTAGCAAGGCCGAGCGATTCACACCGGAGATCTTTCTCATCAAGGGTGAGCCGAGTTCGGCGATTCCAGATACAGTTGAACAACTCGGGGCCGACCTTCTGGTTATGGGCTCGATCTCGAGAACGGGCCTGACCGGTTTCGTGATCGGGAACACCGCGGAAAGAATCCTTCGTCAACTGGAGTGTTCCGTGGCTGTAACGAAACCGGCGGGATTCGTCAGTCCCGTCCCGGTCGCCTGATTCCTTCGATGTTCGCTCTGGTCTCGGCTGCCGCGGTCGGCCTGATCGCGCTCACATTTCTCTTCTGCAACAGGATTCGATTCCAAGACGGCGAACGGCGCGAGCGCTGGATGTCGGCTGCCGGAGGCGCGTCAGCTGCTTTCGTTTTCGTCGTACTACTTCCCAAACTCCTGCTGGCACAATCAACGTTTCAGGGAGTCGACAGCGGAATCCTCGGGTATCTGGTTCATCACTCATTTCTCCTGGCGCTCGCTGGTCTGCTCGTATTCTGGGCACTGGATCGCATGGTTGTGGTGCTCGTTCGGGGGATGATCGGCTCGCTGGAGAACACATCGGGAAGCCGGTACTTGAATTCACAATATCCACTATGGCGACCGCTACTCTATGTACAGGCAACGGCCTTCGCTTCCTACACCGTACTTGTCGGCTACCTCATCGCGGAGTGGCCAAGCCGGGACTACGCCAGACTTTGTCTCTTTTCGTTGGCGATGACTCTGCATTTCCTTGCGATGAGCCTTAGTCTCAGACGGGAACTCGCCGAGGCCTATGACCGCTTCGAGCGGTGGCTACTTGCCGCGGCCATTCTTGCAGGCTGGGCGCTGGCGCAATTCACAGAGATCGCTCCCTGGGCGTTGGCGCTCTGGAGTTCGTTGTTCGCCGGGATGATCATCTTCTACGTGGTCAGAAGCGAGATCCCAAGCCCGAAGGATGGGCACTTCCTACCACTCTTGCTCGGGGCCGTTGGCTTTTCGACGCTGGCTTTGGTCATCGAGTCACTGTGACATTTCGCTAATCCTTACTCAAGACCCGTAGCGTGTAGCCCGGAAACCGAAGTGAACCCGGGTTGTCCACCACGGCTTGCGAGCGCTCGGTCTCTATCCGCATCGCCGGGGTCGATGCAGATGAAAGGTAAGCGCTTGCCGCGCACCGTCTAGATCGGCTCGCGTCGAGGGCCGAAGCTGTGCCTCCTCAAAACCTCATCGAGCGCGCAATCGTTGATGTTTCCAGGCTCGGGGTCAAGCTAGCCTACCCCCATGCTTCAGCTGCTGTACGTCCTGCTCGCGACGGCCAGATCGCGCCTGAAGTCGCAGCGGGAGTTTGCTCTCGAAAACCTCGCGTTACGACAGCAGCTCGCTATTCTGCACCGCAAGACCAAACGCGCCAAGCTGACCAAAGCGGACCGCGCATTCTGGGTCGCCCTCTGCCGTCTGTGGCCAGGCTGGCAGAACGCCCTTCTCATCGTGAAGCCCGAGACCGTGATCGGCTGGCATCGCAAGGGCTTCAAGCTCTACTGGACCTGGAAGAGCCGACACCGAGGCGGACGTCCACCGATCGATGCGGAGATCCGAACGCTCATCCGTCGAATCGCCACCGAGAACCCGACTTGGGGAGCGCCTCGCGTTCACGGTGAATTGCTTATGCTGGGCTTCGAGGTCGGAGATCTATGGCGCGGACTTCGTTCGTCGAGTGCGTGCGATGGGCATCGAGCAGGTCCTCACCGCGCCGCA
>CBDURI010000229.1:0-4915 GCA_965369435.1 uncultured bacterium | reverse complement strand
TCCGGCGCGGTCCAATCTTCGGTCAGCGTCGGAGTGCGGCGTTCGCAACACGCGGGCTCCTCCGAGCAGTCCGAATCGTCGCAGTCGAACGCCATGTCGTCGTCGTCGTCGAGCCCATCATCGCAGAAGAGCTCAATCCCATCGCCGATACCCCCGTCCGGCGGAACCAGATTGCGCTCCGGTGCGTTGAGCCAGGAGCATCCTCCGATGAGCAATGTAGTCAGGAGTGCGAGCCGGCGATTCATTGCGCGGCCCCAAACGGCATCCGCACCGACGCGAACGCGCCATCTCTCGACACCGAGACGCCGACTTCGGGCGCTTCGCGCTTCAACTTCTTGCGGTGCAGGCTGTAGAGGACAATCGCGCTGATACCAAGCGCGATGGTCGTCCCCCAGAGCACGTCGGCAGCGAGGTTGAACCGGTCGGTTCGGTCGGCGAGGTCTTCGGCGCGCTGAAGGTCCGCCGGGTCGCCGCTCAAACGGTAGTCCTCCGCAGCCTGCGCGTGTTCGTCGTTGAGGGTCCTGGCGCGAAGAGACAAACCGAGTGCGACTCCCGCCGTCGCAAGCGTCCCTGCGGCTGTACCGATGGCGGCGTTGCGCAGTCGGGGACGCGTGGGCGCCACCGGTTCGAGCATCGGGTCGGGCACGACCGGCTCGATGGGCACTGGCAGCGGCAACAGCACCAACTCCATGACCGCGGTCTCGCCCTGCACGATCGTCTGCGTCCGTTCGACCGAGGTGTATCCATCCTTCTCGATGAACGTGCGGTGCTCGCCCGGCGGCAACGCGAGCTCGATCGGGGTCTCTCCGCGCGGAGCGAGGTCCTTGCGATCGACCCACAGCAACGCGGCCCCGGGTTCAGTCGTTACCTGAAGGACGGCGACTTCGCTGCGGAGCTCATCGCGTCGCCGCGTCGCTTCCTCTCGGTCAGCAGCCGGCAGCCCCTCGATGCGCAGGTACTCCCCGAAGTAGTTGAATGATTCGTCGTTGCGCCCGAGCTCGCCGAGCACGATGGCCGCGTTGAACAGCGCATTGCGGCTGCGCACGATGCGAAGGCTGTCGACGTACGCTTCGACCGAGCGCTGGAGTAGCGTCGTCCGCTGCGCTCCACGCGCCTCGGTCGCTTGTGCGTAGAGCCGATTGCCTTCTTGGAAATAGACGCGCGCCTCTGCATTCTCGGACGTGCCTTGGGCAGCGGACGAGGAAGGGCTCATCAGGCCGAGTAGGGCGACGAGCACGAGCGGGAGACGAGTAAGCACTGGTTAGAAGTCTGTCTTAATCGGAGGTGGTGTGGGCCGGGATTTCCTCTTGAGGCGAACCACGAGGGCGTCGTCCTCGATTGGGACCAAGCGATGCTCCTGGGCGCGGTATCCCCTAAGCGAAAATCGTACCGTCGCCTCCACCCCTCGCGGGAGCTCCAACGTGAGTGGCGTCCGGCCCCGCTTGTCCCCATTTAGAGTGACGAATGCGCGCCCTGGGCGGGAGTTGAGCTCGATCTGCACGAGCTCGACAGGGGGCTCGGCCACGGAAGTTTCTGCGGGGTCGTCGGACTTTTCTGTCACAGCGGGCGGAACGGCGATCTGCGGCCCGGGGGGCACCGGCGGCGCGGTGGCCGGCCACAAGATGAACGCGACGCCGGCGACGACCGCTGCAGCCAGCAAGGGAATCCCCACCGTCCACGCCCTACGCGGAGTTGTCGGTCGCACGAGCGCCGCACAGAAATCGGTCATGCTCTCGTAGCGGTCGGCCGGTTCTTTCTCGAGCGCGCGCAGCACGGCCGATTCGACATGCGCCGGGATGTTGGCCTTCTTGCTTCGCTGTGACGGGGGGTCGGGCGCCTCGTTGCCGTGCTGGTAGAGCAGCTGAAAATGGTTCTGCCCGGTGAACGGCGGCGAGCCGGTGATCATCTCGTACATGATCACGCCGAGCGCGTAGATATCGGTTCGGTGGTCGACCGCCGCGACTCCACGCGCGAGCTCGGGCGAAATGTAGAGAGGCGTCCCAACGATTTGGTCGGTCGCGGTGAGCTTCGGGTCGCCATGCTCCGGGTTCTTGATCTTCGAGATCCCGAAATCGAGCACCTTCACGAAGTCCCGTCCGTTCTTCTGCGTGATGAAGATGTTCTCGGGCTTGAGGTCGCGGTGCACGATGCCCGCGTCGTGGGCCGCTTGAAGCGCATCCCCGGTCTGCCTCGCGATCTCGATCGCCTCGTCCATGGGTAGGGCGCCCCGCTCGATGCGGTCCGCGAGATTCTCCCCTTCGAGCAGCTCCATGACGATGAACAGGCGATGCTCCTCGTCGCTGTCGAAATTGACGATCTTCACGATGTGGTCGTGCTCGATCTTGGTGGCGGACTGCGCCTCCCGGAGGAAACGCGCGGTGGCATCGGGCTTGTCTGCGCGGCCCTCGGGCAACACCTTGACCGCATACGCCTTGCCGAGGTGGACATGGGTGGCTTCGTAGACCCGGCCCATCCCCCCAACTCCGATCAGGCGCTCCACGTGATAGAGCCCCCCCAGAGTCGACCCAATCAGTGGATCGTCATTCCGCTCCCCTTCCGACATCCTCACCTCGAATCTAACACGCCTCTCCCCGTCTGCTGGCATGAGCTGGGGACCGGCATTACAGGGTAGCCATGGCTCTGATGCACTCCAAAGGGATGCCGGTCGGCAATGCGGCGCCTCCGTTTTCGCTGCCTGGCGTCGACGGCAACGCCTGGTCCCTAGATTCGTTCGCCGACGCCTCGCTGTTGGTGGTGGTGTTCACGTGCAACCACTGTCCCTATGCCATCGCCAGCGAAGATCGCCTGCTCGCGCTTCAGAGCGACTACGAGGCCCGGGGCGTGCGATTGGTCGCCATCAGCTCCAACGACGCCGAGAAGTACTCCGATGACTCCTTCGACAAGATGAAGGAGCGAGCCGCTGACAAAGGTTTCAACTTCCCGTATCTCTACGACGAAAGTCAGGAAGTCGCGCGCGCCTACGACGCCGCATGCACTCCGGACGTTTTCGTCTTCGATCGGGAGCGCAAGCTCGTCTACAACGGCCGCATCGACGACAACTGGCAGGAGCCCGATCAGGTCGCCCGCCAAGATCTACGTTCGGTTCTCGATGCCGCGTTGGAAGGCCGCACGGTCGACTTCGAGCACGTCCCTTCGATGGGCTGTTCCATCAAGTGGAAGTAGATGGCGTACGTTCCCCCCTTCGAGATGCCTCGCGCCGAGATTAAGAGCGAGCTCGGCCGCATCCGGCATCCGTTTCGCATCGCGATCGACCGAGCCAAGAACCCTTTCAACATCGGAGCGATCGTCCGGACTGCGCATTCGTTTCTCGCGAAGGAGATCATTCTCATCGGCACCGAGCCCTGGTACGAGCGGGCTGCGATGGGGATGCAGCATTACGAGAACATCATCGAGCTTCCCACCGAGCGAACATTCCTCGACGCGGCGGAGAAAGAAGGCTGGCGGCTCGTTGCGTTCGAGAAGGACCACGCCGAGGTCGGCTTGTGGGAGGCCGAGCTCCATGAGGACGCCGTCCTAGTCTTCGGGAACGAGGACAACGGTTGTTCCCCAGGTATCCTCGAGGCCGCCGAGCAGGTCGTGGGGATCCCCATGTTCGGCATCAATCACAGCTACCCCATCAGCATCGCGGCCGGCATCGGAATGGCCGAATGGGCCCGGAGGTATTACGAAAAAGGCCGCTGTTTGTAGCCTTGCCTACAGCAAAAGGGACGCTAGACTCCGCCCCCTTCGGTGGGTGTAGCTCAGTGGTAGAGCACTGGATTGTGGCTCCGGGAGTCGCGGGTTCAATTCCCGTCACTCACCCCAACTCTTTGAAAGACTCTTTGACGATTGTGTGCCGAAAGGCGCACTAAGCACCCGTAGCTCAGCTGGATAGAGCGCCGGACTTCGAATCCGTAGGTCGAAGGTTCGAATCCTTCCGGGTGTGCCGCGGCAATGCGGCAAAACGGGCCATTAGCTCAAGTGGTAGAGCAGTGGATTCTTAATCCATTGGCTCCTGGTTCGAGTCCAGGATGGCCCACCCAATGATTCCGAAAACTTAGGTCGTACCGCTGGACGCATTTCGGCCGCTTGGCCGGCCCCGGTGTCCACTTTGGTGTCCAGAATTCCGGCTCGGCGAGCTACCGCACGGCGTGCAGCAGCTTCTGAGTTGTGCACGTAGAGGGCGGTGGTGGTTGCGTTCTTGTGGCCGGCGATGTGCCCGATGGCGGTGAGATCGCTGCCGACGGCGGCCATGTGCGTGAGGGCGGCGTGCCGGAAGTCGTGGGCGCTGAGGTGTCGGGCCTCGTGCTCGGTCGCCAGCACCTTGCGTGCGGCTTGAACGAGGATGCGACGGTACTCGAAGCGCCGGAAGATGAGGCCCTCCTCGGGGCAGATCGCATCGAGCACTCGGCGCGCACGAGGGGTCAGCGGGACCGACCGGGCGTACCTCGACTTGTCGATGTCTCGCGAGATGCGGAGAACGTCGTCTCCGCGCTTGTAGTGCTTGGGCACCTCCAGGCGCCACATGGTTCCGATGCGGAGGCTCGTGTCCCAAATGACGGTGAACAGCGCCCGAATGGGGTAGTCGGCGACCGGAGTCCGCTCAGGGAGAAGGTCAATGATCGCCTCGGCTTGGTCACTGGTCGGCAGCACTCGCACTTTGTCGCGTTTCCCGCCCTCGAAGGCTGTCCCGGTGGATCGCTTGGGCGGATTGCGGATCACGGGGGCTTCGTCGATTTCGTCTCGGCGCTCGGCCCAGCCCACGAAGTTTCTCAACGCGGAGAGCTCTTTCGCGACCGTGCTGCGCGTGACTTCACGTAGCCGCATGCGGCTGTAGTCCTCAGCCGAGTTCGTGGTAACCCGGTCTGTCGATTCAAAGTACGGGAGTAGGTGCTTCGTGCAGTAGCCCCGGAGT
>CBDURI010000228.1:0-4967 GCA_965369435.1 uncultured bacterium | reverse complement strand
GCGTAGAGTTTCCAAGCGGCTCCTTTATTCTGTGCGCTCCGGTTGGCCACGTGTCGAAAGCCCTTTGGCCCGAGTTGCGTAACGATTGACTTGGCGCACCTAGGGTCGACGACCACGTAGTCGGCGTGCTCGAGCGATATATTACTGGGGCCGTCCGTGCCCGCTGCGAGCGGCCGTGGGAAGTTGCGACGGTCGGGTCCGAAAACGGGCACGACCATCTCGGAAAGTCGATACACGCCAGATTCGTAGAAATCGTCGCAACCGAAGAATGCGACATCGCCGAATGAGGTGTCCGGCGGAGGATCATCGGGAATGCGAGCCACCCAGTGTTGGCCGATCTTCTTGCGATCGAGCGCATGTCGGAATGCGAAGTCGAAGAAAACGAGATCGCCCGCCAGCGAGTCCCAACCCTTGGAGACCCGATCGCGCCACACCAGGTGCGTCACCCCCATCCCTTGCAGCAGCTGCCAAACTTCACGAGGTGAGTCGAGGCGCCCATAGCTCATTCCGTATTGCCAGGTGCTCCAATCCGAGGTGGTTCGGCGGGAGAGACCGAGGTGAACGTGGTTGTCGTGCAGCAAGACGTGCGCGTCGTCGGGAAGGGCGTTCCGCACCGCAACCCATTCCGGGAACACCTTCAGCCGCTCGGCGTACTGGCCCTCGTGTCCTGCGGCCAGCAGGTCTGCCACTCGGTTGATGGGGGCCCGAATCATCGCATGCCCCTGGATGAAGTATACGTCGGCTCCGATGAGCACCTGCGCGGCGATGAGCATACAGACGGCGACCCTAGAAACACGGTTGGTCTGCCAGATGCGAATGATGATGGCGGCGGTCACTGCTGCCATCCAGGGAACGAGTGTCTGTAAGTACCGGTCCTGGTGATGGACCAGGTACCAAGTGAAGACCCCCAGCAGTGTCAGCGCGACGAGTCCCCAGATTCGTTTTGTATTTTTGAGAAACGGTAGGCACAGAGTCAACAGTGTGAAGAGGGAACCGAACACGGGAACATTGCCGTGGTAGTTGGTGTAGTCGTGAGGAGTGAACGAGAAGGTGAACAGTGTTTTAAGTGACTCGAGGAAGCCCGCCCAACTGCGTTCGGGTCGCCAGAATTGATACTTCTTGTAACCCCATTCGAAGAGGTTGGCGCTGTCCTCGGTCCACGGACGCAACGAGAGGTACTCGTGTAACGACGGATAGACTGGGTCCCCGTACCAAATCCAGTTTCGGCCCCAAAAGAAGACCGTCGCAGCGAGGGCAGTAACGGTGGCGGCCGCAACACCCTTCCAAAGCAGCCGGCGTTCCCCAATGCTTCGCCACACCACAATTGCGGCGACCGTAAGCGCTGGGCCCGGAACCAACATGAGAGCCGCGGTCACTTTGGTCATCGCGGCGCCCGCCATCATGAGCGCTAGCAGTGCGCAGCGCCCGGGCGACAGGGTAGGTAGAGCACGAATCAAGGTGATGAAAATCGGCAACGCAAAGAGCGCCCCGATGTGGTCGGCGCCACCAGCCAAGCTAGAATCGTAGAGCAGCACGCCGGGAAACAGGAACCGAGCTACCCACGACGCAGCGGCCCTCGAGTCAGGCACGAGTAGCCGGACGGCTGCCGGGATGGTGGCGATCGTCCAGAGGAAGCATGTGACCGCCAGATGCGCCGAAAGCGCGACCTGATCGAAAAGCTCTCCCGTGGGTATCAGAAAGGCCCAGGTATACAGCACCGCGGCTAGCTGAGGGTTGGCCGCAATGGTCCAGCCTTCGGCGAAACGGGGGATGAACCCCACGTGTGCGTACTGCTCGGCGAGTGCGAGGTGCTGCCAGCGCGCGTCGAACTGAACGTTCTCGGGCGTGAGGATCTTGAAATAGATCATCGCAAGAACGGCGAGGCCAAAGATCCAGATCGCGGTGTGGAGTAACGAGGGAGCCTGCCGGTCGGAGGCCCGGTAACGAACGTGACGAACGTATCGGCGAACGAAGCGCCACAAGGGTCGGGCACCGATGGCGATCATCCCGAGCGGCAAAGCGAAGAAAGCCGGACCATGCAGCCCGTGCACGGCGCCGAGGACGTTCATCGCCAGATAGAAGAGCACGACCCCAGCGGCAAAGCTGAGGCACAGAGTCTCGGCGAAAGGAAGAGGCGTTCCGCGCAGGCGGCGTACCAGGGCGTAGCCGGAGCTCACGCAGCCCGCGCTCCAGAACAGGCAAGCAACCCAGTAGCCCGCGTACCGCCAGAAGAGCCACTCTTCGACGGGGTAGAACCGCCCGTAGAACTGGGCGAACCCCAACGTGGAGAGCAGTAGGAGGATCGGAATGACCCAACGTGCGCCGGGCCGCGCCCACTTCTCAGAGTCAGGAGTATTCACCGAGCCTCATCCTCCGCAGGGCTAATAACACGAACGCGTGGCGGCGCCGATGGCAGGCGGTTGCGGCGGGCGATCAGAGCGACTAGACCCGCTCCCGAGCCGGCTGGGGAAACGGGCCGGGGAGGAGAACCGATGAAGAAGCAAGTACTCGTGCGTAGTTTGATCTTGTTGTCCGCGCTGCTCGTGTTGACGAGCTGCAAGAAGGACGGGGCTTCGGCGACGGCCGCTGACGCGAGCGCCGATCCTGTGCTCCTTCTCGAGGCAGGTGCCGAGCCACAGGCGCCACTTCGTTACAAGATCGCGAACGGCACCACGACGAAATCCAACATGGACTTCACGATCGCCACGTTGGCCACCACCGCGGATGCGGCTGCGCTCTCGGTGGTCCCTGGCGTTCGCCTTCACATCGTGTCGGGGCCGGCGATGGCGACCGAGAACGGTGTAAAATTCGAGGTCAACATCACGAAGGCAGAGGCCGCGGTTCCGCCAGGGATCGACCCGACGGTCGCCGAGGAGCTGAGGCAGAGTGCCGCCGTCCTCGATGACGTAGGTGGAACGGTCGAAATGAACGATCGGGGCATCATGCTGTCGACGGAGCTCAACGACAAAGCCAAAAGCCCCGACCTTCCGCTCCGCCTTCTGATGATGATCGTCAACGCGCGCACCACGCTTTCCCGCGTCGTGCTGCCGGCGGAGCCCGTGGGTCTCGGCGCGCGCTGGGAGGCTCGCAAAGAGCTCACGCTTTACGGCTTCAAGGTGCAGCAGGTCGATTCCTACACGCTCATCGAGCGCGTAGGCGACGAGATCAAGCTCAACGTCACTGTCACCCAGAATGCTCTTCCGCAGACCGTTGACTTCCCCGAGGAGGGTCTCTCGATCGCGGTCGAGCAGATGGTGGCAAACGCGCGCGGTGAAATCATCCTGAATCTCAATGCGCTCGAGTCCGACGCCGCTGCGACAGGCGAGGCAACCGACAAGCTCACGGTGACCGGGGCCGAAGGCATCGAGAAGATCGAAGTCAACGAGGCCTTCGAAATCCGCATGACCAACACCACCGCCTTCGAATAGTCCGCCAAACGTACTATGTTCGCCCGGGTGAGCGAGCATCGGGAAACCTTTGATGCGGTGGTGATTGGCTCGGGGCCGAACGGCCTCAGCGCCGCCGTGGCGTTGGCGCAAGGGGGTGCCTCCGTCCTGGTGCTGGAGGCTGCGGACGAGATCGGCGGGGGGACTCGAACTGCGGGGCTGACGTTGCCGGGGTTCGAGCACGACGTGTGCTCGGCGGTTCATACGACCGGGATCCTTTCACCGTTCTTTCGCTCTCTGCCACTCGAGGAACACGGACTTCGATGGATCGTGCCGCGGGCCTCGGTCGCGCACCCGCTCGACGATCAGCCTGCGGTGATGATGTGGCGGTCCGTCGAGGAGACCTGTGCGGGGCTTGGCGCGGACGCGAGCAGCTATCGGAACCTCGTCGCGCCGTTCATCGACAATTCGGAAGCCTTCTTCGGCGACGCGCTCGGTCCGCTCGGTTGGCCCCGGCACCCGGGCATGTTCGTGCGGTTCGGGCTCAAGGCCATGTGGCCGGCGACCACGTTTGCCGGTTGGCGGTTTCAGCAGTCGCGCGCCAAGGCGCTGTTCGCGGGTTGTGCAGGGCATAGCATCTTGCCACTCGACAAGATGTTCACAGCAGCTCTCGGGCTGATTTTTTCCATCGCGGGCCACGTCGAGCCATGGCCGGTAGCAGCAGGCGGCTCGCAGGCGATCCCGCGGGCGCTCGGCAGCCTCTTGCGCAAGCTGGGCGGAGAGATCCGGACCGGCGTGCGCGTGACCTCGCCGGCGGAGCTACCTGCAGCGCGGGTCTATCTCTTCGACACCAGCCCCGATCAGCTCTCTTCGATCGCGCAATCTGTGCTGCCGAGCGGTTACCGCCGCCGCCTCGGCCGCTATCGCTACGGCCCTGGCGCGTTCAAGCTCGACTGGGCGCTCGACGGTCCGATTCCTTGGCGAGACGCCAACTGTCTAGAGGCGTCCACGGTGCATTTGGGTGGCACGCTCGACGAGATCGCGGCGAGCGAAGCCGCGATGTTTCGTGGGGACCACCCCGAACGACCGTACGTCCTGCTTTGTCAGCAAAGTCAGCTCGATCCGAGCCGAGCACCCGCGGGCCAACACACGGGCTACGCGTACTGCCACGTGCCCGGCGGCTCCACCGTCGACATGACCGAGGCGATCGAGAAACAAGTCGAGCGCTTCGCGCCCGGTTTCAGGGATCGAATCCTCGCCCGCCATACGATGAACACGCGCGACTTTCATCGATACAACCCGAACTACGTAGGTGGCGCGATCACCGGCGGGGTCGCCGACGTGTCTCAACTCTTCACGAGGCCCGTAGCGAGACTCGACCCATACGCCACGCCGAACCGACGTGTGTTCATCTGCTCGGCATCGACCCCGCCCGGAGGCGGGGTACACGGGATGTGCGGCTACCATGCGGCGCAGAGCGCGCTCAAACGTTTGGACGAGCTCGAGCCGGCACCGCTAGCTGTTACCCGGTGAACCAGTACGCCCATGCCATGAACAGAAACTGAAACGGCAGCCGGGCCA
>CBDURI010000227.1:0-4969 GCA_965369435.1 uncultured bacterium | reverse complement strand
CTTCACACGGAATAAGTCGCTGGTTCAAATCCAGCATCGCCCACCAATAACGGAGACGCGCGTGGCTGACCTGTCGACGGTGGTCCGGGGAATCCGGAGTGGGGACATGCGAGCCCTCGCACGGGCTTGCCGGCTGATCGACGAGCGAGACCCTCGGGCGTTCGAGCTACTCAAGCAGGTTTTCATTCACGATGGGCACGCGTACGTGGTGGGCATCACCGGTACGCCGGGAGCCGGCAAGAGCACATTGGTCAGCGGCCTGATTGGGCTCTACCGGGAAGAGGGCAAGCGGGTCGCGGTCCTCGCCATCGATCCGACGAGCCCGTACTCGGGCGGTGCGATTCTTGGCGACCGGATTCGGATGCAGCAGCACTTCACCGACGAGGGCGTCTTCATCCGGTCGATCGCAACGCGCGGCCATCTCGGCGGAGTGTCGCGATCGACGGGTGATGTCCTGCATGTGTTGCACGCTGCGAAATTTGACGTGGTGTTGCTCGAAACCGTCGGCGTTGGGCAGGCCGAGCTCGAGGTGACGCGGCTCGCCGACACCACTGTGGTGGTGATGGCGCCCGGCCTGGGCGATGACATTCAGGCGATCAAGGCCGGCATTCTCGAGGTGGCCGACGTGTTTGCCGTGAACAAGGCGGATCGTGTGGGCGCAGACGCGACGGCGCAAGATCTTCAGCAGATGCTGTCGCTTCGGCGCGTGCCGCAGGGCGTGAGCAAGATGCAGGGACACACGGCGGTCTCGACGCTCACCAAAGGGCCTGAAGCCGAGGCGGGCGAGTGGGTGCCACCGATCCTCAAAACCGTGGCGCACAGGCAAGAGGGGTTGGCCGAGCTGGTCGCGTCTTTCGCCAAACATCGGGAGTTCCTGATGACGACGGAGGCCGGCCGGGTCATCCGGGAGCAACGGCGAGCCGCCGAGTTCCGGGGGATTCTCTATCAGGCGTTGATCGACGAGGTCGACGCACGCTTCGCGGATCAGATCAGCGAGAAGCTGCAGGACGTCCTCGATGCAAAGGTCGATCCCTATTCGGGTGCCGAGGCTCTTTGTCGGAGCGCGATAGGCGACGAAACCTAGTCGTAGTAGAGTGCGCGATATGACCTCCTTTGTGGAAGTGACGCACGACGGCCACGTCAGCACCTTGACGATCAACCGCCCCGACAAGCTCAACGCTCTCAGCCAGGAAGTGCTGTCGGATTTGAGCTCCGCGATAGATACCCTTGCGTCGAATCGCGACGTTTGGGCGGCGGTGATCACCGGCACCGGAAAGGCGTTCGTAGCTGGCGCCGACATCGCCGCGATGAAAGACATGACCCAGGCCGAGGGCATGGCGTTTGGCGCGCTCGGCCACGGCGTGTTCGCTGCCATCGAGAACCTCCGGTGTCCCGTCATCGCGGCGGTCAACGGGTTCGCGCTCGGTGGTGGGTGCGAGCTGGCGCTGGCATGCGACTTCATCTACGCGTCGAGCAAAGCGAAGTTCGGCCAGCCGGAGGTCAACCTTGGCATCATTCCCGGCTTCGGCGGCACGCAACGGCTCCCGCGACGCGTCGGCTCCGCGGCAGCGCGCGAGCTCATTTACACGGGGAGGCTCATCGGTGCCCCCGAAGCGCTCCGGCTGGGCTTGGCCAATGCGGTGTTCGAGCCGGATGAGCTCGTTGCAGCCGCCACGAAAACCGCCGCGGAGATTGCTAGCAAGGGGCCGCTGGCGGTGGCTGCGGCGAAGCGGTTGATCCGCGATGGCGTAGACCTGCCTCTGCCCGAGGCGAATCGGCTAGAGCAGGCTGCCTTTGGTGACGCCTTCGGGACCCAGGATCAGAGCGAGGGCATGGGGGCGTTCCTAGAGAAGAGAGCGCCTACCTTCAAGGGCGTGTAGCTCGATTGTGGCCGCTAAACGCCCGCACGACGCCCGGCCGGTAGACCTGAGCCTTCTCGGCGCACAACGCGATCGCTTCGACTGCGCCGGCGAGGTTGCGCGGCCCGCCCGCCAGCTCCGCTACCCTCGGTTCGAAGAACTCTTGCACCTTTGCAGCCGCCGCCTCGCTGCAGAATGAGGCTGCGTACCAAGGCATTCCCCCGCCTCGCGAGGCGCCGAATCGGACGGTCAGCTCGTCGAAGTGCGTCATGAGCCAGGTCCACGCGCGTTCGCGCGTTCGCGGATTGCGAAACTGCCCGCGGAGTAGCTGACCTATTTCGTTGACTCGAATGCGCGGGTCGAGAGCGAGGCCGAGAGCGCGCTCGCAAAGGATTGGATCTTCGGCATGTCCGAGGGCCGCAAGCACACGGTTACGCGTCGTGGCATCGGTGCTGGAATCGAGGAGCGTGAGCAGATGCTCGAAAAGCCCCACGCCGCTTTCCTGAACGGCGGTGGACAGCACGAGCCCTGCGAGCTGAGGATCGACGACCGCCGGTTTCGCTTCGGTGCGATAGCCTGCGTAGCGGCGGCCCAGTCGCGCCGCGCGAGCTCGGGCCTCCCGGTCGCGAACGTCCATTACCATGAAGCGGATCACGGCCTCTCGAAGCAGCTTGGTGTCGCTCGAGTCACCTCGGCGCGCTCGCCATCCGAGTTGGTCGTAGTGCCTGCGGTAGAGTCGCTTCGCATATGAGGCGACAGCGCCTCGAAGGCTCGGTGGCGCCGCGTTGTGGATCATGAAACGAAGGGGTTTCATCGGCGCTCCGGCCACCTGTCTCAATGAGCTCGCGACGAATTTCGGGAACCAGGGGAGAAGGCCCGCCACGTCTACCGCCCCGCGATCGAACGCGGCCCCGACACTGTCCGCAACCGCCATCCTTCCCCGTTCTGAGAGCTTGCCGAAACCCTTCTTTCTGAGACTCGACCAATCGGCCGGGGACATCGAGAAACGGAAGTAGCCTGCGCCGGCCTCGTTCGGCATCCACCAACTCGGGCATCCAGGAAGGTCGATGTGACCCTCGGCGCCCTGCAGAAAACCGCATGTCGTTCCTGCTTCATGACGAACACAAAGCGGGATCTCCCAAGTCTGTCCGGCGGCGCCCGGCGACCCGAGCGGAACATCGCGTTGCTGTGCGAGCTGCACTCGGCGGGAGCCAGCTGCACAGGATTCGGCCACACCGCTGATGAGGGGAACGCCAGGTTGCGTGAGAAAGGTCAGGAAGGGCGTCGTGACGTCCCGGTTGCTCGTCTCATCGAGCGCAGCCAGCAGATCGCCCGACGTGGCGGTGCCACCTTCATGCCGGTGCAGGTAGACGCCGATCGCTTCACGAAAGATGTCGGCGCCCATCCAGCGCTCGAACATCCCGAGGACCGCTCCGCCTTTCTCGTAGGTGATCGCGCTGAAGGCGTTGTGGATGTCGTGGCTGGTGAGGACCGGCTGCCGGATGCTGCGCGCGCTGGTGAGATTGTCGAGCCCCATGGCGCGCTGCGCGGATGCGAGGCTCCCAAGGTCGGAGCGGTACTCGGGGTGCAGCGTCTGTACGACCTTGTTGCCCATCCAGGTCGCGAACGATTCGTTGAGCCAGATGTCGTCCCACCAGGGCATCGTCACGAGATTGCCAAACCACTGATGCGCGAGCTCGTGTGCCAACACGTAGGCGAACGCGCGGCGCTGGCTTTCAGTCGCGTGTTCCTCGTCGACCAACAGGAGCCACTCGCGGAACGTGATCAGACCGACGTTCTCCATAGCGCCCGCGGCAAAATCGGGGACCGCGACCAGGTCGAGCTTTCGATAGGGGTAGGGGATGCCGAAGTAGTCTTCGAGCACAGCGACGAATCTCCCCGTGCGTTCGAGCGCGTAGGCCAGTTGCGCGCCTTTGCCTTTGGCTGCGATGCCGCGCAGCGGAACCGGGAAAGGGCGTCCCTCGGTCGGAGGGATGGTGGGTCCGCTCACGACGTCCAGGGGCCCCACGGCCCATGCGACGAGATAGGTGGGCAGAGGCGGAGTTGGCATGTAGCTGATGCGCTGAAGCCCCCCGGGGAGCTTGATCGCCTGCTCGACCGGGGTATTCGCGGCTGCGATTTGGTCGTCCGGCACCGTGAGAGTGACGTCAAATGGGGTCTTGAACCGTGGTTCGTCGAAGCACGGAAACGCCAACCGTGCGCTGATCGATTCGAACTGCGTGAAGGCGTATGCATCCCCTGCGGACTCGACGCGATAGAGCCCACGCAGCGGTGAATCGAAACGAGCCGTGTACTCGATGTGGAGCGTGCTTCTGCCCGCGGGCAACGCTTCCTGTAGCTCGACGCGCACGACTCCATCGGAGGTTTGCTGCTCCCAGAGTGCTGGGATACGCGTGGTAGCGTGGGTTGCATGGATCGCCGTGACGTTCAGATCTTGGCCGTGCATCCAGATCGTGGTCGAAGCCTCATCGAGCTCGATACCGATCACCGCCGTTCCGGAGAAGGTGTCCTGGTCCGGGATGATCGTGAGGCTCAACCGATAGTCCGTGGGCCGGACGCCCGGCGGCAGCTTGCCCTCCGGGGGCTGCGATACCATGGGCGTCGACGGCACTGAGTCTCCCACATTCGCGCATCCCCCCGAGGCGACGCAGAGCGCGGAAACGGCGAGGGCGGCTCTGATGGTCATCGGCTTCATGAGTCTGGCCTTCTTCCGGGGTCGTGGCCCAACGCGAACAAGCGGTCGTAGAGAGCCGAGCTCAGCGGTTTGTGTGAGGTGCGGGGGAAGGCCTGTCCGAGGGCGGGTGGCAGGCGGCGGAGCGTTTGGGCCAGCTCCTGCATCGACGGTCCGTCCGCGTCGAACGTGAGCTTCGACGACGGCCTTCGGTTCGCGAACCAGCTTGCGGTGGCGGTGAAGAACACGGCTAGAACCATCGCCGCCACGAGCTCGCGTGGTTTGCCGGCGCCGATCGCCCCCGCTCCAATGAAAACGATGACCGAAATTGGAATCGCGACGGCCCATCGCGCAGCGCGCTCGAGCCGGGAGCTCAGCGAGCCCCCCACTTCGTAGTGGACCAAGGTCAGCCAGTCGC
>CBDURI010000226.1:0-4989 GCA_965369435.1 uncultured bacterium | reverse complement strand
GCCTCGGGTGCCGCGCTCGGTTCGGCCCCCGTCGGCGCTTCGGTGCGCTTGGCCTCGTGGCGCTCGACGGCCTCGAGCCCGTTGACCGGTCCTGTGATCGGACCCTTGTTGCCTTCGACTTCCGAGTTGGCCGCCAAGGGCGTCTCCGTCGGGGCCTCGGCGACGGGGTTGCTTCGTACCCAGAGCTGCCAACCGACGACGCCGAGTCCGGCGAGCACGGTCAATAGGAGCAAGCCTTGAATCCATGCGGCCATGCCGGGAGAGGCCGCCCCAGGCGCCAATAGCGTCGCCGGCCCCTCCAGCATTCGCGCTAGCTCGGGCTCGAAGTCGTCGTCGTCCTGGTAGATCGGGGTGGGCGGCGGCTTCCGGCTTGCGGGAGGAGGAGGCGGAGGCGTCGGCTTACGTACTGGGATCGTCTTGCCCCCGTCGCTGTGTTCTTCGGGCAGCATCTCGAACGCCGGCGCCAGGCCCAGCTGCGTGGTCTTCGGCTGCCGCTTGGCCGCGTGGTCGACGTGGTCGTTCTCGGCATGGTGTTCTTGCACGCCGCGGTTCACCGGGGCCGTACGTTGCTGCGTCTCTACCCGACCGAGCATCTGTGGCATTTTGTTCGTCGGTGTCTCCTCTTCGGGAAACGCCTGGGGCGGTGGCCCGCCGATCGCTGCTTGCAGATGTTGAAAGCGTGGTGGCGCCATGGTTCGCGCCGCTTCCAACCCGGCCGACGGGCTCGTTCCGGGCGGCACCGTCGCGTGTTCCTCGACGTCAGGCTCCACGGGCGGCACCGTCTCGGCGGTGACTTCCACGCTGCGGGCGCCGTCCGCGAATCCGAGCTCGTGTGAGACCACACCGAGTGCTTCATCGACAGGCATCATGATGTTGGCCACGGACGGCAGGTCTTGCTCGCGTACCGATACGCGGCCGGAGTTGAGACCCCAAAGCGCGAGAAGCGCCGGCATGCCCTGTAGGGGTTGCGTAGTTCCCTCACGCAACGTTGCGTAGGCCCCCACGATCGAGTTGTCGGCAATGTCGATTTCGACGCTCCGTTTGTGTCCGCCGATTTTGAGATGGCGAACACCAGGCATGGAACCCAGCGCGCGAAGCAAGCGACCTGGGCCTATCAGCTCGAGCCGGGTGTCGAAGTCGACTTCGTCCTCGACCCGGCGCGCCATCTCGGCGTCTTGGTCGATCATCGGGAGAAGGCGGCTCGCAAGTTGTGCCAGGTCCGGTCCGGCGTCCGACGCAGAGGTGGGCCAGAAGTCGTCCCAGCGCACCACCAGCATCGATGCCCACCGAAGCTGTGGGTCTTTGCGCATCGCCCGCACGAACTCGAGGCCCTGGCCGCCGACCGCGCCCGAATCCAAAACCACGACCTGCGGATCGACTTCTCGAATCCTGGGAATGACCGCGGCGGAAAAATCAGCAGCCGCAATTTGAACGCCGTGCGCGCTCAAGACATGCGCTAGTTTCTCGGCGCGGAGCTCATCGGAATCGAGAATGACCACGCGGGCGCCTTGCAGCCCGCTCAGATCGAGGTCCTCCGGGTCCGTCGCGCCTGGCAGGGTCGAGAGCCGCCCGCGGCTGGTTTCATGGAACTCGTATTCCAGAGATTCCGATTCCTCCATGGCTTCGCGCAAGCGATCGAGAATCAGCTCCGTGTTGTGCGCAGAGGCGCTCTCGGTTTCGACGACGACGGGCATGCCCTCGATCACGCCCTTGGGAGAGCGAATGCTGAGAATCCCGGTCTTCATGTCGTTGGCGACGAGGTCGACGACGTCCTGCAGGTTGTTCTCGGTGATCCGTCCCGTCACGAGCCCCGGTCGCTCCGGCACTTCGTCCGCAAGCTCGGCGAGCCTTCGCGCGATGGCATCCGCACCGGCGCCGCGCGCAACGACCGCCACCGCTCCCGTTCGGAAGTCCTGACCCTCGTGCTTGAGCATCGCATCGTTGGAGACGACCGCGATTGGCAGCACGTCGGTCGCCCGATTTGCGGCCATGCGGCGCACGACGCTCGCGCCGCCACGAACCGCGGCATCTCCGATTAGAACGACTAGGTCCGGTGCGTACACGCGAACCGCTTGTTCGAGCTCTGCCGTTGCACAACCAGCGACGGACGTCCCATGGCGCCGAAGCGCTTCCCCCAACGCTGTCTGCATCGGCTCGCCCTGGCCCACCATCAATACAGTGGGCCGGTGCTCCTCATCCGACATCGTCGAGATGGTGGCTGATTCTGTCCGATTTCGCCAGCTTGGTGCGTTCCGCGTTGTTGGCTACACTCCGCGCCGCATGACGATTTTACCGATGGAGTTCCTCCGGGAGAGCTTTCCCAAGCTTTTCGCCCGGGGGGTGGAAGTTCTCGAGAGCCGCGCCTCGGGGGGCGATGAGCGCGCCCAGCGCATCCTGGACGACGTGAAAGGCGTCACAGGTGCGGCCAGCCTTCAGATCGACGATGAGCCGCCCATCGTGCTATCGGCGAGCGCCGGGGTGCTCAGCTCGGGCGATGCTCCCGGCGAGGGGGTGCCCATCAGGATCGTGGCGTCCCTACCGGGCGATGCCGCCGCCCTGTTGCTCGCGGAAATCACCACAGCCGGCGCTTTCGAGGACGATGAGGTGGCCATCGGCGCTGCTCAGACTTCTTCGAAGCGATTCGAGGACGCGCTCGCGGGACGGCCCATGACCACCTTCGTCACGCTTCGGGGGGTCCCCGACCTCGGTGATGTCGAAGTTCGGGTCGGCTTCAACGTCCCGGAGGTGCCGAAAGAGCCCGGTTTCACGGCGGAGCTGCAGTTCTCGGATTTGGAGATGGTCCAGCGCGGCGAGCTCACCATTCAAGAGCTCTTTTTGGGCGGCAAGCTCAAAATGGAGGGCGATTACTCCCTTGCGCTTCAACTCTCGATGCAGCTCCTGACCAACCCCCTCTGAACGGAGGTTCCCCACTCCGGTCGAGGGTGTTGCACGAAGGAGCGGGGGAACTTGCCCGGCACTCCCAGGGTTCGATACTCTGGTGTTCGTTCACGGGGGATCATGTTTCGGGCAATCGCCAAGAGTCGCTATCTCGTTCCGGGTTTCTTGTGCTTCGCACTTGCGTTTGTCGTGGGGCCCGTCGGCGTTGCCTCGGGCGTGTTGGCCGGCGCACAGGGAGCCTCTATTGCGGGCGTCGTCGCCGCCGTCCTCGGCGTGCTGGGCCTGCTGATCATCGCATCGGGTCTGCCCTTATCGATCGACGTCGAGGAGGTCGATGCTCAGATTCGATCGATCCATGACGAGATCGAACAGGTGGAAGACGTCATCGGCGAGAACGTGAAGGCGCTTTCGAGCGGCCTCGGCGAGCAGATGGTGGCTGTCGAGGAAACAGCCCGCGCCCTCAAATCGATGGCGATCTCGCTGCAGGCGATCAACGATCGCGTAGAGGCCCTGTCCTCGAGCACCGAAGAGAGTGCGTCGAGCATCCTGCAAATGACGGCGACGAACCACGAGGTCGCGGAGAACATGGGGAACCTCGGATCGAGCGTTCGCGAGACCGCGTCGTCGATCGAGGAGATGACGTACAGCATTAAAGAGGTCGCGCGGAACATCGATGGCTTAGCCCTGACCGCGGAAGAGACTTCGTCTTCGATGAACGAGATGGATGTCTCGATCGGTCAAGTTCAGTCGAACGCAAACGAAACTGCGCGTCTTTCGGAGGAAGTAGCCAGCGACGCGGAAACAGGCGCGGAATCGATTAACAAGATCACCGACGAGATCAACCGAATCAAGACGTCATCGCTGCAGGCGGTGAGCACGATCTCCAACCTGGGCGATCGTATCGAGGCGATTGGCGACATCTTGAACGTCATCGACGACGTGGCGGAGCAAACCAACCTGCTCGCCCTGAACGCTGCGATCATCGCTGCGCAGGCCGGCGAGCACGGAAAGGGTTTTGCGGTCGTTGCGGACGAGATCAAGGACCTCGCCGAACGTGCGGGCGCCTCGACCAAAGAGATCGCCGAGCTGATCAAAACGATTCAAGCAGAGACGAAGAACGCGATTGAAGCGGTCGAGCGCGGCGCCAGTACGGTCGACCGGGGTGTCACCGTGAGTGCAGAGGCCGAGAGCGCACTGAAAAAGATCTTGGAGTCGTCCCGGCAGTCGACGGCGATGGTGCGTGGTATCGCGCGGGCTACAGTCGAGCAGGCGAAGGGCTCGAAGCAGGTGACCGATGCGATCGGACGCATTGCCGAGACGGTTCAGCAGATCGCTGCGGCGACTGCCGAACAGGCGCGCGGGTCGGAGCTGATCATGCGGAGCGCGGACAACATGCGTTTGATCACGCAGCAGATGGAGCGCGCTAGCCAGGAGCAGGCCGAGGGTGGGCGCCAGATGACTGGGGCGATTGAGCATATTTCCGACATGGTCCTGGAGCTACACCAGTCCCACCGGAAGCATTTGGAGAGCTCGGACCAGACTCTTGCCGCGGCGAACCGTATTCAGGAGCTGACACGCGAGTACGAAAGGCGGGTCCGTGGCATGAATCGTGGGCTCGAGCGGCTTCGTCAGATTCGTTTCGCGTCGTGACTCGCGTCAATACAGGGTGGTTGTTCCCGGAAACGACCCGCCGGCGCCTCCGGTTGCCTTTCGGGGGTGCAACGATTCATCTTTGGGGCTCATGTTTGGCATTGGTCCAACCGAATTAGCTTTCTTTCTGGTGATCGTCCTGCTGGCGGTGGGCCCGGACAAGCTGCCCACGTTCATGCGAACGGTCGGCAAGGGGCTTCGCCAAGTTCGCAGCGCCAGCCGCGAGTTCAAGGACGCGATTGGGCTCGATGATCTCATGCGTGAGGGGGACCCGTTTCGTGCTCCTCCGATCCGTCCCCCAAGAGCGAAGCCCGTTCCGGTGCCGGACGAGGCACGGCAGCCGCCGCCGCCAAGCGCCGAGGCAACCAAGTCTGCATCGGAGGGCGAGGGGGCAGCGAGCGCGGCTGCGCCGACACCTGCGACCGGTGATCCCAAGCCTGC
>CBDURI010000225.1:0-4993 GCA_965369435.1 uncultured bacterium | reverse complement strand
CAGTCACCCCCGACAGACTAGGCGCCGTCTTGACGCCACTGGCATAGCCCAGAGCCTCGAGCTGCCGAACTTGGGTCTCGAGGTCCGCTTCATCCGGGTCTTTGGGAGCACGAAGCTTTCCCCAGCGCCCATCTTCCTCTGCTGGAATCCGGCCTAGCAACCGGTTGAGCTCGTCTCTCGAAGCGGTTCTTGTCGAGTCCTGGGGTTCGCGGCCGCAACCACCCGCGTGCTTGCCGCACGCGATGGCACACACGCAGAGTAAGACCAGGATCCTAAGCATGGGCATCCGCCAACCGTAGCCGGTACCCTTTCAATCCCCAAGCCGCGGTCACCGCGGCCATCGGCGCAAAGACCGCAGCCAGTCCGGCAAGGGCGACGTGCAGCGTGTCGTCGCCACCGAGAACGTGCGTCGTCAGTGCGCCGACCAACGGAGGCCCGAGCCCGAGCCCGAACAGGTTCGCGGAGAACAAGAGCAGGGCCGATGCGACCGCGCGCATCTCGTTGGGTGTCGAGGTTTGAAGGGCGGCGATGGCAGGCCCGAAGTAGCTGCTCATCAGGAACAAGATCGGCGCTGCCATCAGCAGGGCGCCCGGCAGCGTCGGCATCAGAGGGCCGATGATGCCGGGTACCACCCACAGCAGCGCGGCCAACACCACCACACGCAGGTTGGCATCGGCATATCGACGATTCAGCCGCTCGGCCAGAACTCCTCCGGTCAGCGCGCCGATGCTTCCCGAGATGATGAAGATCCAGCCGAATTGGGGTCCAACAGCACTGGCTTGCGCACCGAAGTTGCGGATCAGCATCTCGACGTACCAGGTGATCGTTCCGTAGCCGAGTACCGACAGCATCGAGACGCTACCTAGGATCGCGCCGTAGAGTCGAGCGTGGGTGCGGAAGTACTGGAGCACTTCGCGAACCGGCACCGCTTCTCCTTCCGCGCGCATCCGGCCACGACGCTCGGGCTCACGGATCGTCCACGCCAACGCGCCGATCGCAAAGCCGGGAAGCCCCACCAAGATGAACGTCAGCTGCCAAGGCTGGAGCGCGCCGACGAGCGGCAGGGATACGTCGACCTCGCCCACAGCGCCCAACACCCAGCCGCCGATCATGTAGGCCATGCCGCCGCCAATGGTGATCCCCAGCGTGAAGATGGACATGGCGCGCGGCAGCGCTTTCGCGGGGAAAAAATCACTCAAGAGAGAGTGCGCCGGCGGAGACAGCGCGGCCTCGCCGACGCCGACCCCCATGCGCGCGACAAACAGGCCGCCAAAGGTCCGGACCAATCCACAGCCACAGGTCATCACCGACCAGAACAACACGCCGATTCCAACGATCGTCCGGCGGCTCTTCCGGTCGGCCAAGCGTCCGATCGGTAGCCCGACCAACGTGTAGAAGATCGTGAAGGCCAGTCCGTGCAGCAGCCCATATTGGAAGTCCGTGATGTCGAACGACTTGCGGATCGGCCCCACCAGAATCGCCATCGCGTTCCGATCGATGAACGAGAGGATATACGCGAGAAGCAGGACGATCAGCGCCCAGCGGGCACCAGGCTGGGCGGCTGTCTGTTCCTCGGAGATCACGGCGCGACGAACCCTACCACGCCCGCATCGCCCCTATCCGCTTGCCAAACAGCCTGAACCGCGGGATCGTGCCGACATGCGATTGCTGACGCCGCCTTTACTATCGTGCTTCATATTATCGTGTTTCAGCCTGGTCGCCTGCAGCCAGCAGAGCGAGTCGGGGGCGATCACCCCGACACTAACGCATTCGTTCACGCCCCTGGCGATCGAGGCGGGCGAGGAGATCAGCGGCGTCTGCCAGAGTTGGACGCTCGACAACGACGAGACGCTATACGTCTCCAAGATACGACAGCGAAACGAAGGCGCGTGGCACCACTCGAACTGGTTTTTCGTGCCAGAGGACACGTACCCAGGCCCTGACGGCACCTGGGACTGCGACGAACGTGGTTTTCACGACGTCTCGGCAGCGTTAGAGGGAGGAGCCTTCTTCGCTCAGTCCACTCAGGCCCTCGAAGAACTGCAAGCCTTCCAGGAAGGCGCGGTCCTGGAGATCCCGCCGCGTCACAAGATCGTGGGTGGCGTACACCTCGTGAACATATCGGCCAGCCCCCTCGACACCGGACTCAGCTTCGACATCGAAACGATCCCCGAAGAAAACGTTCAAGTACGACTTCGTCCCATCGCCTTCACCAACACCGCGCTCGACATCGAGCCACAAGCCGAATCGCGCTTCGGCATGACGTGCGACCTCCCGGTCTCTTCCGACTACAACATCTACTACGTCCTGGCGCACTACCATGAGTGGGGCAACTACTTCCGGCTCAGCTTCGTCGACGACGATGGAGGTGAACGAACGATCTTCGAGCTCCGCAATTCGATTGGAGAACCGCTCGGCATCACCCTCGATCCGCCGATCAACTCGCAAGATGCGTCGAAGCTGCGCGTCGAATGCGGCTACATCAACAACACCGAGGAGCCTTTGACGTACGGCCTGGCCGGCCACGAAATGTGCGTGTTCCTCGCCTACAGCGACGCTCCGCTCAAGATCGGAGCGACCTCGGGAGACAACACCGCCATGGGGCCAGACGACAACGGCGTCTACATGAACGAAACCGCCTGCGGCGGAGTACTCGCCATCCCTGCCCCGTAAGGGATACCCTGCCCTGTGTGAGCCGAGCTGACGCCGCCGCCCAACGAGCGCACGCTCGGCTCGACCGCCTGGACGTGGCAGTGCTGATCGGCATCTGCCTTCTAGCGCTCGCCCACGCTGCATGGTTCAACCACACGGCGGACGACGCGTTCATCTCCTTTCGCTACGTCGACAACTGGGTGCGCGGCTACGGGCTCGTCTTCAATCCGGGTGAGCGCGTCATGGGATATTCGAACTTCCTTTGGGTGGTTCTCCTGTATCCCTTCGCGCTGATCGGCGTCCCACTCGACACGGCCGGGCGCGTCCTCGGGACCTTGCTCGCCTGGGCAACTCTCATCCGCATCTATGTGTTCGCGCGCGAGGAAGTCACCAGTCGCATCGCGGCCATCGCTGCGGTCGTCATCTTGGCATCGAGCGGCAGCTTCGCCCTTTGGATGTATGGCGGTCTCGAATGCCATCTCCTCGCTTTGTTGATCACGATCGGTGTGACGGGCGCACTGCAGATCACGAATGACTCGCCTCGAAGCCGTTTCATCTGGCTCGGTGTCGTGTTCGGCCTCGCGAGCATCTCACATCCCGAACCCATCATGTACGTGGCGCCAACCGCGGCGTGGCTGTGGCTCCACAAGCGCGACCGCACACGATTCGTGGATGTCGCGATTTTTGGTGGCGTGGCGGCGAGCTTCCTCGCAACGCTGTCCCTTTCGGCCTGGCTCTACTACGACGACCCTTTGCCCAACACCTACTACGCGAAAGCCCTTCCCCTCAGCGAGGCCGTTCTGAGTCGCGGTGTGAGGATGACGCGGAAGTTCCTGGAAGATTACCGCTGGGTGCCGGCTGGAGTCATCGCTGTGTGGTTCGTCGCGGTGCGGGGCTCCCTGCGTGCGCGCGGATGGCTCCCCCTGGCCTTGATTGTCACGTTCATCGTCTTCTTCCTGAGCATCGGCGGCGACATGCTGCAGTACCATCGGATGTGGGTTCCGATGTTGCCGATGTTCGCACTGCTGCTTGCAGAAGCGATCTCCGCGATCTGTCGGCCAGCATTCGGCGTCGCACTCGCAGCACTCGCGGTCGTCCTGACGCTTCCCAATTCGTTCAGCGGGCGGAGCCTCGAATCATTGCGCAAGGGCGACGGGTTCCTCGAGGGAGCGCATCGCGTCGGAGAACGCCTCGCGAAGCTGCCGGACGCAACGTTGGTTGCGGCCAACAACGTCGGGATCATCGGCTACGAGAGCCACCTGCGCATACTCGACATGATGGGCCTCACCGATGCGCACATCGCCCGTGCGTCCGGCAAGACGGTCGGCATCGCGGGCCATGAGAGCCATGATGGCGCCTACGTTCTCGACCGAAAACCCGACATCATCATCCTGGGAATGCCGCGCGCCGTAACGAAGCCGAAGCCGGCATGGGACGCCGGCCGCCAAGGCTACCCCTCGGACATGGACCTCAGACGAGATCCGCGTTTCGCTCAGGAGTACGAGCTACGATACTTGGATCTGGCCGACGGCAGCTGGTCACCGGTGTTTGTTCGCCGCGGGTTCGTGGTCAGCGGGGCGTGGGAGCCGGGGCTGGAGCAGTGACAGTGTCAGCTACAGCTACAGCTACAGGGGGAGGAGATGCGCTTCCGCGACTCGGCGCCGCTTTCAACCTCTGCAAAGCCGGGTTCGCTGTGCTGTGCGGGTCGGTGTCGCTCATTTACCCGTTTGGACGGGACCAGGGAGCTTACGGGTATGCGGGGTGGGTTCTGCTCGAAGGGGGCGTGCCCTACCGCGACGTGTTCGTCTTGAAGCCACCCATGACCGTGGCGGTGCACGGCCTCGCGATGGGGCTATTCGGCGTGAACACCTGGGCGATTCGTCTGCTGGACGTGGGCTGGAGCGCCGCCACCGCGCTAACCGTCGCCGCGATCGCGCTCGAGCTCTGGAATCGCCGCGACGTCGCCCTCGCCGCGGGTCTGGCATCTCCCTTCCTCTACTACCAAGTCGACTACTGGACGATCGCCCAAACCGACGGCTGGATGACCCTCCCGTGCGCTTTGGCGATGTGGGCGGTACTGCGCGGCGGGCTTGCGCTCGGGCGCGGCACGCGCAGCGCGATCGCGTGGTGGGTCATCGCGGGTATGCTCGCGGGCGTTGCCGTCCTCTTCAAGTACACGGCGGCCATGATCGGTCTCCCTATGCTCGTCGCACTCGGCTGCATCGGAGCCGCCCACGGCCGCCGCGCGTGGCTTGGGCTACCGGCGATGATCTTGGGCGGCGTGCTGACCCTCACGGCATGCTGGATCTGGCTCGTGGGCATCGGGGCTTGGGGTTCTTTT
>CBDURI010000224.1:0-5003 GCA_965369435.1 uncultured bacterium | reverse complement strand
GCTCCGGCGGGGACAGAGACAGCGGCAGCGGCAGAGGCAGGGGTAGGGGCAGCGAGCGAGACTCCAGATGCGCCGGAAGCTCCGGAAGCTCCGGAAGCGCCGGGCGAAGTCATCGAGCCGGATGAGCCGCAAGCTAGCATTCCAGAATCGGCGAGCGCAGAGGAATGACCTTCGAGCAGCGTTACATCGGTGAGATCTTGGTCCGGCGCGGTGCGCTCGAACCGGACAGGCTCGAGGAAGCGCTCGAAACTGCGGCGGACCGCGCGATCGATCTCACAGACTTCTTGGTCGCTACGCATGCAGTCGAAGAAAACAAGGTCGTCCGGGCGCTGGCTGACGAGGTCGGCATGGAGTTCTTGGAGAAGATCGCCACGGAGCACATTCCGGAAGAGCTCATCGACGCGGTGCCGATCAACTTCGCGCGCCAGAACCGAGTGCTCCCCTTGACCCAATCGGACGACAGTGTGCGAGTCGCGGTGGCCAACCCACTCGACCCCTTCCCTGTCGACGACCTCCGCATCCTTCTCGCGAAAAGGATCGTCCCTGTCGCGGCCTCGGAAGAGACCATCGACGACGCGATCAACCGCGTCTACGAGCGCAAGGACGAAACCGCGCTTGCCGAGGCGAAGGAAGGCGAGGAGGTGGAGGAGCTCCGTGACCTGATCGACATGACCGACGAGGCGCCGGTCATCAAATGGGTCAACAACCTGTTCTATACCGCAGTCAAAGAGCGGGCGTCTGACATTCACATCGAGCCAACCGAGGACAAGGTCATCGTACGATATCGCGTCGACGGTAGGCTCATTCCTCGCAAGGAAGCCAATCGCGGGTTCCTATCGTCGATCGTGAGTCGCGTGAAGATCGAGGCAGGCCTCAACATCGCGGAAAAGCGCCTTCCTCAAGACGGGCGCATCACCAAGAAGATCGCCGGCAAGGTGATCGACGTTCGCGTGTCGACCATCCCGACGGCCAAGGGCGAGCGCGTCGTCATGCGTCTGCTCGATAAAGAACAGGTCATGCTGAGCCTGATCGACTTGGGATTCGCTCGGCGGGAGCTAGACCAACTCGAGGCTCTGATCAGACGCCCCAACGGCATCATTCTCGTCACCGGCCCCACTGGATCCGGCAAGACGACCACGCTGTACGGGTGCCTGAACACGATCAATACACCCGAAAAGAACATCCTGACCGCCGAGGACCCGGTGGAGTACGAGCTGCGCGGCATTGGCCAGATGCAGGTCCAGCCGAAAATCGGCCTCACGTTCGCGTCCGCTTTGAGGAGCTTTCTTCGTCAGGACCCCGACATCATCATGGTCGGTGAGATTCGCGACCAAGAAACAGCGGAGATTGCGATTCACGCGTCGCTTACTGGTCACCTCGTACTCTCGACCTTGCACACCAACGACGCACCGAGTGCCATCACGCGTTTGGTCGACATGGACGTAAAGGCCTATCAGATTTCTTCCTCGGTCCTTGCGGTACTGGCGCAGCGCCTCGTTCGGAAGCTCTGCGACGAATGCAAGACTCCGTACACGCCGACCGCTCAGGACCTGCGCGAGCTCGGCATCGACGACGCGATCGCACAGGAGAAGCTAGCCGAGCTTCGGAGGCTCGCGGCAACGACCGTCATCGGCCGCGACAAACCGTCGACGTTGCCGCCGCCTGTCGCCGGCAAGTCCCAAGAGCTGAAGTTCTACCATCACGCTGGCTGCGAGGCGTGCAGCAACACAGGCTATCGCGGCAGAATCGGAATCTTCGAGCTCATGATGATCGACGAGCCCCTGCGCCGCGAGATCCTCAACAACAGCGATGCGAAAACGATCCAACGTGTCGCCCAGCAACAAGGAATGCGACTTCTACGCGAAGACGGCGCACGCCAGGTCGTGGCGGGTGTCACGAGCGTGGAAGAGGTGCTCGCCGCGACGCAGGCCGCCGAGGTCTAAGGCATGGGCGTGTACGCGTACAAAGGCATCGACGCACGGGGCAAGGCGGTCAAGGGTTCCCGAGACGCCGACAGCGCCAAAGCGCTGCGCACTGTGCTCAAGCGGGATGGAATCCTGGCGACGGAAATCCTCGAGCAATCCGAGGCGGCGAAAAAGGCCGCGCGCGACATCGATTTTGGGCGGCTGTTTCGACGCGTAACACCGATGGAGGTAGCCGTTTCCACCCGGCAGCTCGCCGTGTTGCTCCGCGCCGGCGTTCCGTTGGTCGAGGCCCTGAGCGCGTTGATCGAGCAACTCGACCAGCCGGAACTAAAGGCCGCATTCACCGACACACGCAATCAGGTAAACGAGGGAAGCACCCTGGCAGACGCGCTCAAGGCGCACCCTAAGATCTTCCTCACGCTCTACGTCAACATGGTCGCTGCGGGGGAGGCGTCGGGCACGCTCGAGGAGGTCCTGGGGCGACTCGCAGAGTTCTTGGACGATCAGACCCGCCTTCAGAGCAAAGTTCGTGGCGCCATGGCCTATCCAGTCGTCATGGCGGTCGTCGTCGTCCTCATCCTTTTCTTGATGATGTCGGTCGTCGTGCCGAAGGTCACCGCTATTTTCGAGAATTTCAACCAAACTCTCCCCTGGTACACCAGCCTTCTGATCTCGGTGAGCGATATCTTCAGCAACTACTGGTGGCTGATTGCGGCGCTCATGGGCGGGGGCATCTACTGGTTCCGACGCTGGAAGGCGACCGAGCAAGGCCGCAAGAAGTGGGACATCTTCTTGCTCGAGGTCCCCCTCTTTGGGCCCCTGTTGATCATGATCGCCGTGGCCCGGTTTGCTCGGACGCTGGCGACGCTCCTCAGCAGCGGCGTCCCCGTGCTCACGGCCATGGACATCACGCGCAATGTGCTCGACAACACGGAGCTCAAGAGGGTCGTCGAAGAGGCGCGCGCGAGCGTTCGCGAGGGCGAAGGCATCGCCAAGCCGCTACGGCAGGCAGGCCGATTCCCGCCCATGGTAACCCATATGATCGCCGTGGGTGAACGCTCGGGTCAGTTGGAGGAGATGCTCATACACGTCGCCGACTCCTACGATCAACAGATCGAAGTTCGAGTCGGGGCCATGACATCGATCCTCGAGCCGCTGATGATCGTGGTCATGGGTGTTATCGTGGGCGGCATCGCGTTCGCGATTCTCATGCCGCTGCTTCAGCTCAACGAAATGATTCAATGAGGAGGAAGGGTGGCTCGACGAAGACAAAAAACGAGAGTGTCGCTGCCCTGGGAGAGGCGCGGCGGGCGCTGGCGCGGCCTGCTCCACAACACCCGATGGCAAGCACTATTGGGACTGGTAGCGATGGTCGTCTTCGCGATTGGGTTCACGCGGTACGCACGGCATCGGGTCCAAGTGCGCGACACCCGCGTTGCAATCGCTCAAGTGAAACAGGCGATCGATCGTTTTCAGGCAGACGTGGGCCGGTGCCCGGGCTCCAATACGGAGTTGCTTCACCCGCCCCTCTCTCAAAAACACTACCTCGACACGATGCCAAAGGACGGCTGGGGACGGTCCCTCTCAGTCCGTTGCCCCGGCTACTTCGAAGAGGAAGCAGAAGTGATTTCTGCGGGCCCGAGCGGCTCGCTTTTGAAGGACGACAACATTCAATGAACCCAACTGGAGGCTCCATGCCCAACACGAATGAGACACCCCTACGACGGCGACTGGCCCGCCGAAGGAATCAAGAGGGCTTCACGCTCATCGAGATCATGATCGTCATCACGATCTTCGCGATGATGGCCGGCGGCGTGGCAGTGGCTCTGCTACCGCAGCTGGAAAAGGCGAAGATCAAGACCACCAAGACCGACGCTCAGGCGCTGCGTTCCGCCGCGATGCTCTACGTGGCGGACAACCCGAGAGGCTGCCCATCGGTCGAAGATCTCATCAGCGAGCGGTACCTCGACGGAAGCCGTCGGACCACGGACGCATGGGAGACCCCGTATCAGATCACCTGCGAGGACGGTGACATCGCCGTGTACTCTGCGGGACCCGACCTCGAGTTCAGCACCGAAGACGACATCTAACGACTCATGCTCCGACGCACCACATCCACAGCGAAACGCGGCTTCACCCTCATCGAGGTGATTCTGGTGATCGCGATCATTGCGGGGGTGGTCACGGGGGCAACGTTCGGCTTGGGCGCCGTCACGCGAGCCCGACTCCGATCATCCGCTTTCAAAGTGACGAGTGCGGCGCGTTTTGCCTACAGCCGGTCGCTCACGCAAGGCACCACGACGCGCCTCGTCTTCGACTTCGAAAAGAACACGATGGCCATCGAGGAAACCGCCACGCCGGTGACCCTTGCCACCGACGAGCAGCTCGAAGCCGATCCGGGACAAGCCGTCGACCCATGGGACCTGGCCCGAGCCCGGATCGAGAAACCGCTGGACCCCGTTCGGCCGGGCTCACCATTTGGCCCCATCACGAACCAACGTGGAACGATCCTAAAGCGATACACGGCTCAACCAGTCGGCGACGGTATTTCGATTCAAGCGTTGATCACCCCGCACGAGACAGACAAGCGGACCGACGGCGAAGGGTCGGTCTATTTCTTCCCCGGCGGTCTGACGGAACACGCGGTCATCCAACTGAGCGACTCGAGCGAGACGGTCTATAGCGTCGAGATTCACCCCCTCACAGGCAACGCGCGCATTCACAATTTCGCCTTCGAGCCGCTGGACGAGCTCGACGATGAAGGCGATGTCGAGGATTCGATATGAGCGTGCGGGGCTTCACCTTGTTGGAAGTCATGATCGCAGTCGCGATCCTCGGCCTCTCCTTGACGGCGATCTTTTCGAGCGAGGTCGGCGCTGCGAACATCGCCGCGCGCGCTCGACGGCAAAACGTGGCGGTGACGCTCGCGCGCTGCAAGATGGGAGAGATCGAGCAGATCATCGCGATCGAAGGGTTGCCTGCCATCGAAAAGAAGGACACCGACTCGTGTTGTGAGCACGCGCCGGTCGAGGGTTTCGAGTGCGAGTGGATCGTCGAACGCATCATCCTTCCGGAGTT
>CBDURI010000223.1:0-5016 GCA_965369435.1 uncultured bacterium | reverse complement strand
AGGTCTGCAACTCCAAGGTCGCCCGCTACCAAACGATCAAGAAAATCCAAATCCTTCCAACCGTCTTCAGCGTCGACGGTGGCGAGCTGACACCAACCCTCAAAGTGAAACGCAACCTCGTCAACGAAAAGTACGCCGCCGAGATCGCCGCTTTTTATGCGGAGGGGACGCCGGCGACCCAATCGGCGCGGCCATGAGAAAGGGATCAGAGCCCTTTTCCCGCGCAAGACTTGCGCCCGGAATCGAATGACGGGCTCCCATCTCTGCGCTAAGGTCGTTGCTGAGAAACGGAGGCTGCGGGCATGAGCGACAAAGTCGAGAAAATCCTCGCCAACTACGCTGGGGAGAACCCTGGCGTCATTGGCAACCTCAGGCGGCTGATGAACACTGGGCGGCTGGCCGGCACTGGCAAGCTCGTGATCCTGCCGGTCGACCAAGGCTTTGAGCACGGCCCGGCTCGGTCTTTCGCGCCGAACCCTCCGGGCTACGACCCGGCCTACCATCCCGGGCTCGCGGTGGAGGCGGGCTGCAACGGCTACGCGGCGCCGCTCGGATTCATCGAGTCGATCGCGCACGCGTATGCAGGTCGGCTGCCGCTCATTCTGAAGGTGAACAACAGCGACTCACTCGGCGGGCCCGACGAGCCATGCTCGGCGCTCACCTCGTCCGTCGATGACGCGCTTCGTCTTGGCTGCGCCGCGATCGGGTACACGATCTACCCGGGCAGCGGCCTACGCAACCAGATGTTCCAGGACCTTCGCGACCTCATCAACGAAGCGCGCTCCGTTGGTCTTCCGACCATTGTGTGGTCCTACCCGCGCGGCGCCGATCTAACCAAAGAGGGCGAGACCGCGATCGATGTCGTGGCTTACGCTGCGCAGATCGCTTGCCAGCTCGGTGCGCACGTCGTGAAGGTGAAGGCGCCCACCGAGGTCGTCTTCCAGGACGCCGCGAAGAAGAGCTACGAGAACGTCCCCATCGGGACGTTGGCCGAGCGCATCCAGCATATCGTGCAGGCGGCGTTCAACGGCAAGCGAATCATCATCTTCTCCGGGGGAGCGGCCAAGGGCACTGAGGCCTTGCTCGAAGAAATCGGCGAAATCGCGAAGGGCGGCGGCTACGGCTCGATCGTCGGCCGTAACGCCTTCCAGCGTTCGAACGCAGACGCGGTCAAGCTCCTACACGACATCATGGATATCTACGCCGCACAGGCGTAAGAAGCGCTCATACGTACGTGACTAAGCTGGCTGTCCCACCCATCGTGACCGCAGCCTGGGATGCCTACGGGGATCACAGGGAGGTGGTCGAGGTGCGCGAGGTCAGTGCAAACGTGTCGACCAACTCGGTGTACCTGCTTGCCCTCGACGATGGGCACGCGGTGGTCGCGAAGTGCTCGAGCTACGGGTCGTACGTACACTTTCGCCAGGACCACTACCGGATCCACGAGTGGATTCATCGGCTTCGCGGGACCCGCTACGCGTCGTTCCTCGCGCCGGTGCTCCTCAAGAACGACGAGGTCTTCACGTATCGCCACAATGACGAGTGGGTCGTCTTCTATGGCCAGCAGCCGTTCTACGACTTCTTGCCGAAGGTCCTGACCGACGAACAGGTGGAATCGTTGGGCCGGGAGATGGGCCTGTTCCATCGGTCGTGTACCGAGATTTCGGACCGCGTGAAGCCGACCTGGCAGTCACTCGGAGCCGATGTGGCGAGCCTTCACGACGCGATCGGGAGCTCGGAGTGGCGGCGCGAGCGGGGCTTCATGGATTCGTCGGTGAGTTTCGTACGGGCGCACTGCGACGCGTTTCTCGGGAACGCGGACGCGCTCGGCTACCACGAGTGGACGAAGATCCCGGTGCTGATCGACTGGAACATCGGGAATTTCTCCGTTGGCATGGACGGCAATGGCTTCAAGTTTTTCTCTCGCTGGGACTACGATTGGTTCCGCATCGAACCGCGCATGCTGGACCTCTATTTTTGTGCGCGGGTGGTCCGCTCCGAGGGCGATCAAACGGCCTTCAGTTACACCGTTGACCCGTTCTTCGACGAACGCTTCATGAGGTTTCTGCGGGCGTACCACGAGGTCCACCGGCTCACGAAGGAGGAGCTGCTCTTCCTCAAAGAGGCCTATCGCTTCTTCATCCTGAACTATGTGCTGCGCATTGGAGAGCACTTTTTCCAGCACGATATTTGCCACCGGTTGCAGCAAGAGGCGGTGGAGGAGTACCTGCCGCATTTGGAGCTGGTGGACTTCGAACCCTTGCTCGAGGTGCTGTAACAGCGACAGTGTCAGGTCGGCGTCAGGTCGCTATGGAGTCGCTGATGAATGTGGGGATGATGCCTGAGGCGCGGATCATGAGGTCGGCTTGTTCGGGTAGGATGTTGCCGGAGAGCACTAGCGTGGTGTCGAAGCCGTAGGTGTTGGCGCCGATGATGTCGGTGCGGAGGGTGTCGCCTACGAACAGGACGTCCCGCTTGGTGATGTTCGGGAGCTGCTCGCGGGCGCGGGCTAGGGCGTAGGCGAACATCATCGAGTCGGGCTTGCCGAAGCGGACGAAGGTCTTTTCGGTGATGTCGGAGAGGAGCGCGCCGAGGCTTCCCACCGCGATCGCAATGTCGTTGCCACGCATGGGGTAGGTGATGTCGGCGTTGGCGATGATGACCGGGACGGTCATACGACGAATCAAGTTCAGGGTGGCGTTCACGTCGCGGAACCAATCGAAGCCCTCGTCGTCGAGAAGGACGATGGCGACCGGCTTGTCCTTGAGTGAGCAGTCCGCAATCGGAATTGGGATCTTGCCTGCGATTTCGATGTAGTGCGCGGACTCCGGTTTGCCGAGGTAGGCGACCTTGCCGTACGGGATCTGCTTTTCGAGGTACTCGGCGGCCAACAAACCCGACGAGATGTAGCGCTCGGGCGGCAAGAGCTTGCCTCCAGCCTGCTCGGCGTACCGCTCGGCCATCGATTCGGGCGAGCGAGACGAGTCGTTCGTCACGACGAATACCTCTTTGCCGGCTGCGATCAAGGAGGTGACCGTTTCCAACGCGCCCTCGATCAGGCCGGTCGAGCTCTTCAGAACGCCATACGCGTCGAGAAATATGACGGAGTACTTCTCGGCCGTCTCGCGGAAGGAAACCACATCCATACAACGGACATATTCGTTCCGGGGGGCGTGGTCAATCTTCGCTGCCCTTGCGCCTTCGGAGCACGACCAGCACCAACAGGACAGTCAGGAACGAGGCGACTCCCACCACGGCGAGCACCTCGACGAGACGCATGAAGAAGTGATCGATGAGGCCTCGCCCCACCTGATCGAGCTTGGTCGTGGCGCTCGTCAGCTGCTCGTCCAGCTTGTTCATGATGGAGCCGCGCTCTTCCTCGATGGCCGCGAGTATCTCGGTGCGTTCTGCCTCGACCGCGTCGAAGACCGCGACCCGCTCCGCCGTGACGCCGGCAAGCAGGGTGTTGGTCTGCGCGGCCAATATCGGTTCGAGCTCATCGAGAAAATCGATCATCGTTTCCATGGCGTCGAGCATCGACTCGGTGGGCTCTTGCATCCGTTCCTCGAACAACGAGTTCGTCAGGTATTCCGCATGCCAGCGCGCTTCCACAGGCATCTGCACGGTGAGAATGGTGATGCGGTCGTTCAGATCCCGAAACGTCTCTTCGATACTGCCTACCGCTTTGAGGCCACCTTGCTTCACCGCGGGGACCAGTCCGGCGAGATCGGCACGGGCCGTCGGGCGAACGAAGAGCTGGCCTTCGATCGGGTGCTTCGCGACCCACGCGTGTACATTCGAGCTCATCGTCTTCAGGCGGTCCTCGCTTACGACGGTCGACGCGATGCGCTCCACATCCTCCTCGAGGTACCTCGTCGTTTCAGACACGCATTGGACTTGCGCGCCGAAGTGGCTCGTCTCGCCGCCGTCAGCGAAATAGAGCCGCTGCTGCCTGGCCAAGACCCAAAGCTCCACCAGGCCCATGAACGGGTCCTGGTCGAAGGCAGCGGCCCTAGCCTGGGGCATTGCCCACATCCGCCATTGGTACGCGCGCTCCCGCAGCTGCGCGTCGTCGCTCTGCGCGACGATATCCGCCACGCACGCCGCCACGAGTTGACCGAATCGGTCCGCGTACGCGTAGTCGATCGCGCGCAACTGGGCAACGGTCACGTCGTCGTTCGCCATGTTGGCCATGAGCGCCGGCCTTGCCGGTGCGGTGCTGCAGCCAAAGAGCGATACGGTCAGCATGGCGCCAGCGAGCACGTGCGGCAGGCGTCGCCTGGCGAGTGTTGCGCCCATCAAAAGCAACGCGAGCAACCCGAAGCCGGATCCGCCCGTGCCTGCCGGCGCTGCAGCGCACTTGCCCTTGTTGCCACGCCCGTCATCGAACCGATGCGAAGGCTTCCCGAGAAAACGGAGATCTTCTTTCGCGTCGTCGATGTGCTTGGTCCGGCTGCAGAGGCTTACCCGCATGGGGTCGGCGTGGTCGCGCAGAGCATAGACGAGATAGGTCTCCCCTTTGACGAAGGTGTATCCGCAAGCGGCGCTGCTCCCCGCCGTGTGAACCTTGATCTCTGCCTTGGGCTCGCCCTTCCACAAGCGTTTCACGCGGAGCGTGACTTCCAGTCCGCCAAACCGAGTCGCCTCGTTCGGTTTGATGTCAGTGACCTCGCCGCTGAAGACGGCATGGGACGACGAAAGCCCCTCGGACGGGGACAACTTCATGCAGGAGCACGCTCTCGCGTCGCTCGATTGGAGCAAGCTCGCAAGTCCAAGAAACGCCACGAGTAGCCACCGCATGAGCCACCTTGTAGCACGGCACCGCCGCCAACTGAGGGGCGCTTTGACACTCCTTTGGGGGGCGGCTACATAGGCCGCCCGCGGGCCTCGCACGGCGCGGCTCGTGTTGAAAACATGGCTTGTTGGAGAGGTGGCCGAGTGGTCGAAGGCAGTCGCTTGCTAAGCGACCGTACGGTGTAGAGCCGTACCGGGGGTTCGAATCCCTTCCTCTCCGCC
>CBDURI010000222.1:0-5023 GCA_965369435.1 uncultured bacterium | reverse complement strand
CCGGAACAGTCTCGCGCTGCAATTAAAAAGGGTGCCGCCCTTCGGCGACACCCTCCCCCCTGCTCTATGCTTGGAGTGGCCCTTAGGTCACGTAGTCCTTGAGTCGCTCGACATCGCGGTACTCCTGCAGACGCGCGAGACCAGCCGTTTCGACCTGACGAACGCGCTCGCGGGTGAGGTTCATGATCTCTCCTACCTCCTCGAGCGTGATGCCCCCGCGGTCCGCCACGTCGAGCGCACAGGTCTCGGTCATTTCCCAGATCTCGATATCGGGGAAGTTGAGCTTGATCGACCCACGCACCGGATGGACGTCGATGTACAAGTGGTACTTGCAGGAGACGAACGGGCACGGCCGCTCCATGTCCTTGCACTCCAACCGGCTCTTCGGCTTCCAGTAGTCCGTCTCCGGGTACAATTCTCGTCCACGATTGAGCTCGGCCTTGCTCAAACGGCGAATCGAAATCGTCCGGGCACGAGCTCGGGAACGGCGCTTTCTGCGACCCCTTCGCTCCTCTGTGCCGGGCTCCTGAAGCGCGTCCACGAGTGACTCGCGCTCCTCTCCCGGGCTCGATTCCCTCTCGACAACCTCTGCGCTTGCTGCGTCCTTCATGTGCTTCTCCCCCTCAGACTTTTCAGACGGCTGCCCGGGCCATCCGGGCGCGCATCGTCAGGCGCCGCTCGATGGCCTCGAGCTTGTTGACGAGCTCCTTGCCGAGCTCGCGAACGTCGTTGAGCGCGTCGCCGACTCCTGGGTCGTCGGCTCCTTCGCGCTGTTGCTCGTGCACCGCGACCTCGATCGCTTGGTACACGCGCTTGAGTTGCCGGCTCAGTGCATCGATGTCGCCACGAACGAAGAGGAACTCCTTCTGGATTTCCTCCATCGTGAACCCCTGATGCATCAGGCGGCGGATGTGATCGATTTGGCGAACGGCGGTCGCCGGATAGAGGCCCTGGGAGCCGCGGTGCTTACCCTTGCGGCCGACTCGTACGCTCCGTGGCAATAGGCCGAGCTGGACGTACTTGCGGAATGTCGCCTCGGTGAGCCTCGAGCCTCGGGCGGTGAAGGTTTCGACGATCTGCTGGACGCTCATCCCGTCGGCGTGGGCGTGCTCGATCGCCTCGAGCTCCTGGTCGGACCAACTCTTGGCCTCCGATTCCCGATATCTGCGCTGCTGTCCCCTAGGTAGAGTCATTTGAATAACTTATAGAGAATGTATTCTATTGAAAAGAATCAGGTCAACCCTCAAATAAACTAATTTCTAACCATATGTAATCATTGTCTTTTATTTGTCCCTGGGAAAGAAAGGCGTCGCTTGGGCGTGGATTGGTGGATCTTGTAAATCTGCTTGAGATCGGATTCGGGGGGGAAATTGACGGGACCTCCCGAACCCAGTACCTCCCTCCAAGCGCATGGATTCACGGGCGTTTCGACGATTTCGGCGGAACAAGGGGGCTCTGGCCGGTCTGGTCCTGGTCGTCGCAGTGACCGTGCTGGGCCTGTTGGGTCCCTGGCTGGCCCCGTACGACCCCGTGGAGCAGTTCACGGACGCTTTGCTCCTCGGCAACGGTCTGCCCGCCGGGCCGGGTGCCGAGCCGGGCCACTGGCTCGGTGGGGACATCCTGGCGAGGGACGAGCTGAGCCGCCTGTTGAGCGGCGCGCGAGTATCCATGCTCGTCGCCTATCTCGCGACTGCCCTCGCCGTGTTGATCGGCGTGACGCTCGGACTTGTATCGGGCTACGTCGGTGGACGCGTCGACACCCTCTTGATGCGAATGGTCGACGTCGTGCTGTCGATGCCGTTCCTCTTGATCGCCATCGTCATGCAACGCGTGTGGGACGCGCCGGGGATCTGGACGATTTGCGTCGTGCTCGGCGTGCTGTCTTGGACGACCCTTGCGCGGGTTACCCGCGCCAAAACGATGGAGGCCCGCGAGCTCGACTACGTTCTCGCGGCTCGTGCACTCGGCCTACGCCATATCCGAATCCTGGCACGACACGTTCTACCCAACGTGATCGGCCCGATCATCGCCATCGCGACGATCTTGGTGGCACGCATGATCATCGCGGAGAGCGCGCTGTCGTTCCTCGGGCTTGGCGTTCGTCCACCTACGGCGAGCTGGGGCTCGATGCTCAACGACAGCCAGTCACTGCTGCTCGGTGTGCCTCGGCTGACACTCTACCCCGCCGTGCTGATCAGCATGGCGGTGTTTGGATTCAATCTCTTTGGAGAAGGGCTGCGCGATGCGTTCGACCCCAAGGACTGAACGGCGCCGCACCGCCCGGTGGATGGCGCCCGCCGCCGCCCTCCTCGTGACCGGCCTACTCGTCGGCTGGCTTGCCGCCAACTTCCCGAAAGCGCCGATTGGCCCCCGCTACGTGGGCGCAGGAAACGAGACGCCACGGGCCGGCGGCACGTTCATCTTCTCTGCCGGCAGCAACATCCACACGCTCGACCCGCACTTCGCCTACGACACTCTGTCGACGGCCGCGTGCCGGTTGCTCTACGACGGCCTGCTCGACTACGATTACGACGGAAACATGATCCCCAGCTTGGCAGCTGAGCTGCCCGAGGTATCCGACGCAGGGCGGATTTTTCGCTTCACGCTTCGAGACGGCATCAAGTTCCACAACGGCCGCGAGATCACCGCCGAAGACATTTCGTGGTCACTCCATCGCCTGCTGTCGGAGCGCATCGGCTCGCCCGGATATCCGTTCTTCAAATCGATCGAGGGAGCGCCGGCGTACCACATCGGAGAAGCAGATCACGTGGAGGGCATCGTCGTCGTCGATGAAAAGACCATCGAATTCCGCCTCGATGAAGCCGACCAAACCTTCCTCAACGCACTCGCCATGCCGTTCGCTTACCCGCTCGCGCGAGAACACGTCGAGAAGGTCGAACAAGCCGAAGGGCGCGCCGCCGTCGGACGGCACCCGATCGGATCGGGGCCCTTTGCGTTCTCGCGTTGGGAGCGCGGCGTTCAAGTCGAGTTCCAGCGCTTCGAAGCATATTGGGACCCTCAGCCGCGGCCGGACCGAATGATCTTCCTCGAAAACATCTCTGCCGACGTCGCCAGCGCGCGCTTTCGCAACGGAGACGTCGATGTGATCTACCGGCCCAGCAAAGTGCACCGCTTGTTCCTGAGGGAGTCCAAAGCCTGGGCTCCCTATCGAGCCGAGTCGCCCAGTGCTTCGGTGTTCGCACTCGGACTCAACTGCGAGTTGCCTCCCTTTGACGACGTACACGTCCGACGCGCCGTGGCCTTTGCGCTCGACCGATCGAAACTAGAGAGGCTCGACCCAGGCCAAGCGATCGCTGCGACCCAGGTTCTTCCACCCATGCTCGCACCGCACGATCCCGACCTGCCGACGAAACAGGTGTTCGACCTCGACCGGGCAAGGAACGAGATGCGCTTGGCTGGGTTCCCCGAGGGGCTGAGCGAGCCGGTTACGCTCTGGGTGCGGGGCGAAGGCGAGGTACGCGCCGCGCAGCTCTTTCAACAGGACCTCAAGGCGATTGGCATCGAGATCGAGCTCAAGATGGTTTCCTTCGCGACGTACCTGAAGGAGACCGGCCGGCCGCGGGTCGCCCAGGCAGCGTTCACCGGTTGGCACCAGGACTTTCCCGATCCGTCCAACTTCATGGACATCCTGTTCCACAGCCGATCGATTCACCCCGAGAACTCCGAGAATCGTTCGTTCTACCGAAACCCAAAGCTCGACGCGATCCTCGACCGCGCGCGCCCCGAGGCCGACCGCGAAGCTCGGCTCGCACTCTACGCACAGGCCAACGCGATTCTGGCGGACGACGCTCCCTGGGCGTTCCTCTACTACCCCGTCGACATGTTCGCCTGGCAGCCATACGTAAAGGGCTTCCGCCCCCACCCGGTCTGGCTGAACGAGTACCGCAACATCTGGCTCGACCTACCCAGGAGGCGCGTCGAACAAGCGATTTACGCGCCGGAGGCGACCCCATGATCCAGTTCATCGCGCTGCGAGCCCTGTGGGGCGTGCTCGTCGTCTTCGCGGTCGTGACGCTGGTCTTCTTCCTGATCTTCGTCGCAGGGGATCCGGCCGTCACCGTCCTCGGCCCTCAGGCCAGAGCCGAACAGATCGCAGATTTCAAAGCAAAGAAGGGACTGGACCAGCCCGTACACGAACAGTTCTTGAGCTACCTCGGCATCACGCCATGCGTTCGCAAGGATTCGCCCAAATACGAACGCGCCGATGGGTCGCGCGGGTTCTGCGGCCTTCTCCAAGGCGATCTTGGCGAGTCGTACTCACACCACGAATCGGTTGCCGGCGTGATCGGGCACCGTTTGCCGCGAACGCTGCTGCTCGCATCCATGGCGGTGCTGTTCGAGCTAATCATCGGCCTCACCGCCGGCGTCATCGCGGCCCTTCGGCGCAATCGCTGGTCCGATACGATCATCATGTTCGCCACCTTCGTCGGCATCAGCCTGCCCACGTACGTGACGGGACCGATCGCCCTGCTCCTCTTTGCATTCCTCTTGGGCTGGTTTCCGTTTGGGGGCTATGGCGTCGACGCCGCTGACCACATCTATCACGCACTGCTGCCCTCACTGATCCTCGCTATCGCGGGCGCTGCGACCTACGCCCGTATCATGCGTGGCGAGCTCATCGAAACCCTGCGGCACGACCACGTACGGACAGCGAAGGCCAAAGGAATGCCGATGGCCGGGGTCGTCATCAAGCATGCGATTCGCAACGCCCTACTGCCGGTCGTCACCCTGATCGGGTTGAGCCTGCCGTTCTTGGTCGGGGGCGCGATCATCACCGAGAAAATCTTCGCATGGCCGGGCCTGGGTCTCCTGACGATCGAATCGATTGAGTCGCTCGACGCGCCGGTCATCATGGCGGTCGTGCTGATGTTCGGTATCGCGGTGCAGGTCGGCAATCTCGTGGCCGACATCGCGGTTGCGGCGCTCGACCCGCGCATTCGGCTCGACGAGTAACGCGGGGCCCGGTCAGTTACATCCGACCCGCCCACCCCCGCCCGTAGTC
>CBDURI010000221.1:0-5043 GCA_965369435.1 uncultured bacterium | reverse complement strand
AGTGAGAGGCACTCATGTGCCTCGCAGCGGAGCGACGAGGACGAAAGCCGACCACGAGGAAAAAGATCCGCACACTAGCGGTCGTCGCAGTCGGCGGGGCCTAGCTCGCGAACCTTGCGGAACTCCCTCTTTGCTTTCGAAAAGAGTGGCGAGCTCTTGTGGTTTTTGAGGAGCGCCTTGAGCGCCGTGCCCGCGTCGTTGCACGAACGCACTTCTAGAAACGCTTGGGCCATGTCGTAGAGCGTCTCGTCGAGCGCGTCGCCCTTGCGGTACCTCGACAGCACTTTCTGAAACTCGCCGAGTGCCGCCGCCGCTTGCCCTTGTCTCAGATAGCTCGACCCGATCATGTACTGCGCATTGTCTGCATGATCGTCCTTTGGGTAACGCTCCACGTAGGCTCTGGCGAGGGCACGCGTGTACGAGTACTTGTTGATGCGATAGGACTTCGTGAGCGCTTCCCAGTGCGCGTTCTTGCTCTTGGGAATCTCTCCGGCGTCGAGTGCGACGTCCATGCCAGCGGCGCGTGCGACTTCGCTCAACCGGCGCTGGAGCTCGAGGCTTCGCTGGGCCTCAGCTTGGCTCGCCCCCGAGCTCTGGTTACGGAGCTCGGCGATCAGGCCTTCCATCATGGCGAGACGCTCTTGAATCTGTTCGATCTGCAGCCCCTGGTCGGCGCTGTTACGGCGAAGTACCCGGCTCGCCTCGGCAAGCGCCTCTTCGAGCTCTCTGCGTTTGACCTCGAGGTCTTCTTCGAGCGAGTCGAGTCGTTGCTGGCTGTCCGCGATGTCGGTCTTCATCTGGCTGATGCAGCCCATCGCGGAGATGACGAGTAGCGCGAGCGCGATCGGTCGAAGCATCCCCATGCACCCTCGTTTAGTATAGATGGGTTATTGGTGCCATTTTATGAGTCAGGGTGCAGCCAGCCATTGTCGTCGATGATGTGCTGGAGCTGCCCGAGACCGTTCTGAAGCTTCGCGAAAAACGACACAGAATGAGGGACGAAGTGGAAACTCGGGTGTTTTGACCACAGCTCCCGGAGCCGCATGTCCAGCTCCCGGGCTTCCTCGTTGCTCTCTGTGCGCGCTGGGTTGCCCCCCTCAATCGAGATGTTCCCGACGGCCGCGGACTCGAAAAAGATCACCGCGTCGTAGCGCTCGAGCTGCTGTTCGAGGCTCGTATCGAGACTTTCGAAGAAGCCTTGGGGCGCGTCGTTCGGCCAGAACGCGGCGCCATCGATGGTGCCGCGGTCGCAGAGCAGCACACGGCCAGGGTAGAGCGCACCCTGTACATCCTCGAGCGCTACTTGGGCGTGGAAGATTGCTCGTTGTGTTGCGGAGCGGGCTGGGGCCGCAGCCACCCTGGGAAAGCCACCCATGAACAACATCGTCGCCGTCTCGGGCACGATGACTACCTTCTCGCCGATCTCCCGGCGGAACAAGTCCGCGGCCGTCGTTTTTCCGCCTCCGGGACCGCCGGTCAGTACAATTCGAAAGTGGTTTCTCCCCGGTACGCTCATCGTCGAACCACGATAGCCGATTCCGGGCCACTCGTGCAGGCCCGAAAGGCTTTGTCGACAATGCGCGTTTGATGTAAGCGATCGCCCTAGATGGGAACGAGCTCACATGACCGAAAAACGCTTCTGCGTGGCGGGGTGATCGTCGACGGCACGGGAGGCCCAGCACGGCCCGGCAGTGTCTTGTTAGAAGGCGCACGTATCGCGGCAATCGGCGACCTTCCCGACGAAGCGGGGACCCCCATCGACTGTGCCGGCAAGGTCATCGCACCGGGTTTCATCGATGCCCACTCTCACATGGATTTTTTCTCCGCGAGCACTGACCCCCATCACTTCGATTCGTTCACCGCGCAGGGGGTCACGACGTTCATCGCCGGGAACTGCGGCTTCAGCCCGTTCGGTTTTGCGCCCGAGACGAAGCATCGGGACCTGATCGAAAACTCGTTGTTCAAAGCTGGGCGTGAGCACCTCGATTGGAACAGCTTTGCGGAGTATTGCGAAGTGCTCGACGAGCTCGGGCTGACCCACAACTTCCTTCACTTGGTCGGCCACGGCGCGGCGCGAACTTCGTTGTCGGGGTTCGAGGCGCGGCCGTTGACCGAAGGCGAGCACGCGCAGATGCTCGGGCTCCTCGACAGCGCCCTGAGCGAGGGGGCGGCGGGCGTGTCGCTCGGGCTGCAGTACAAGCCCGGCGTCTTTGCAAAGCTCGACGAGCTCGACGAGGTTGCCCGTCTCGTGAAGCGGCACGACAAGATACTGACCGTTCATGCCAAGGCCTACTCCTCGTTTTCGGGGACGTACCCCATGGTTCCATTCGGCCGCGCGCACAATCTCAAGGCGATCGACGAGATGCTCGGCTTGGCTCGGCGCACTCGGGTCCGGCTTCAGTTCTCGCACCTGATCTTCGTCGGGACGCGGACCTGGAAGACGGTGGACGAGGCTGTCGACCTCTTCGATCGCGCCATCGCCGACGGTGTCGACGTTTGTTTCGACATGTTTCCGTATCGGTGTGGGGCGACGCTGCTCAACACGCTGCTTCCCGAGTGGTTCATGGCACGGATGCCGGGCGCGCTACGTAGCCCGCTGGCCCGTGCGCGCCTGCGTGTCGAAGCCGACGTCGGGTTCCGGCTCGTCGGCTTTGGTTATCCGCAGATGCAAATCACCAACGCATGCTGTGAGGAGTACGACGAGCACAACGGTCGATTCATTCCGGATATCGCGAAGCGGGTGGGCAAGTCCAACTTCGACACGATGCTCGACATTCTCGACAAGAGTCGTGTCGAGGCCCGAGGGCTCTTCCACGAGTACTACAACGACGAGATCATCGATCGGCTCATGCAACACCCGGCAGCGATCTTCGCCTCGGATTCGTGGCCGGAGCCGGGCGGGCACCAGAACCCGGCCGCGTATGGCACCTTCCCGAGGTTTCTCGGCAAGGCGCGGGAGCGCGGCAACATCTCGCTCGAGGAGGCGGTCCACAAAATGACCGGCTCGGCCGCAGCGCGGTTCCGGCTGAGCAAGCGAGGGCTCCTCGAAGAGGGATACGCCGCCGACGTCGTCGTGTTCGACTGGGACACGGTCAAGGACGGTACGAACAGAACGGGGGATGCTGCGCCCTCGGGCGTCGAAGAGGTCTTCGTGAACGGGGAGAGAATCCTCGGGGCAGGAACGGTTCGCGCCATTCGCGGCGCGGGCGAGGTGCTGCTTAGCTAGCGCTCCTTTCTCTCGCTTCGAGAGGAGTTGGGCGGTACGCTCGCGGCGTGGAGAGCTTCATGACCGACGGCGCGACCTGGCTTGGGATGATGCCCGAGACGCAGGTCAAGATCCTCAAGTCTCTATTGGTGGTGTTGTTCTTTCTTGTGGTTCGATCCGCCGTCATGCGGGTGATCTTGAGGAGCGTCACCGACGTCAGGCAGCGATACAGCTGGAGCCGCGGGGTTACCTCCGCGGTCGGCATCCTGATGGTCATCTTCTTGGGGGTGATCTGGTTTGCGGGCCTCGAACGGCTCGCCACCTTCGCCGGCATTTTGGGCGCCGGGCTGGCGGTGGCTTTGCACGACACCATTGCCAACATCGCTGGGTTTCTTTTCATCATCCTGCGGCGCCCGTTCGAGGTTGGCGACCGCATCGAGATAGAGGGCATCGCCGGGGATGTGATCGACATCCGGCTGTTCCAATTCAGCCTGCTCGAAATCGGCAACTGGGTTGACGCCGATCAAAGCACCGGACGGATCGTGCAAGTACCGAACGGCAAGGTGTTGCGAGCTGCGACCGCGAGCTTCAACAAGGGCTTCGAGTACATTTGGCATGAGATCCCAGTGCTCATCACGTTCGAGAGCGATTGGAAGAAGGCCAAATCGATTCTCGAGGACATCGTCGATGAAGACGACTTCGTCGTTTCCGAGGAAGTCGAGCGCCAGGTGCGGCAGGCAGCATCGCGGTACCTGATCTATTCGGGAAAGGTCACCCCGATCGTGTACACCACGGTGCGCGACAGCGGCGTGCTACTCACCGTACGCTACATGACGAAGCCGAAGACGCGCCGCGGCACCGAGCAACAGCTCTGGGAGCAGATACTCCAACGCTTCGCCGAGAACGACGACATCGCGCTGGCGTACCCCACCATTCGCTACTACGACCAAAATCAGTGAGTCAGCACCTTACCCAAGCGGCGCCCCGCCTTTCGTACCAACGCTTCGGCCAGCAGGGCCCCCGTGTCCTCTTCATCATGGGCTTCGGGATGCCTGGCGCCGTCTGGGGACCTCAGGTGGACGAGCTAGAGAGCGACCATCGTTGCTGCCACTACGATAATCTGGGGGTCGGCGAGAGCGACCGCGGGCCGTTCTTTCGAACCATCCCGGCCATGGCCGAGGACGCGGTCCGGATTCTGGACGACCTCTCGTGGGATCAAGCCCACATCGTCGGTGTTTCGATGGGCGGCATGATCGCTCAGGAGCTCGGGCTCGGTTTTGCGGACCGGTGCCGGACCTTGACCTTGATCGCGACACACGGCGGCGGGTCGTTTGGGTCCTTGCCCACTTCACGCGGACTGAGGCTCTTTTTTCAGGGCCTGTTTGGGGGCCCGAAGCATCGGATGCGTTCGTTGCCCCGCTTGCTCTACCCAGACGAGTTCCTCGAGTCGATAGGGCCCAAGGCGATCCGCGCGCATCTCGATGTGCGTTTGGGGCATCCACCCGCCCTTCGCACCATCCTAGGCCAGCTCTATGCGGTGTGGAGACATTCGACGGAGTCGCGCCTTTCGCAAATCGCGTTGCCGACGCTTCTCGTTCGCCCTGGCAAAGACATTTTGATTCGGCCGTCGCAGACCGACCGGCTGGCCTCGCGCATTGCCAACTCCCAAGTGCTGCGGTTCGATGACGCCGGGCATGGCGTGACCTTTCAAAAAGCGGCGGAGCTCAACGCGGCGTTGCGTGGTCACTTCGCCCAGCATGGCTTCGATAGGCCGGCCTCGACGCCTACAATTGGCGCCCGGGTCTAGAACACCGCGCTCAGCTGAATGCGCCACGCAA